>DATBBS010000663.1:0-5529 GCA_036270895.1 Xanthobacteraceae bacterium | reverse complement strand
GTGACGGACGAGACGAGGCTCTCGCGCAACGCCGGCCCGGTCTGCATGACGCGGTTGGAAATGCGGCCCGCGAAGTCGTTCTGGAAGAAGGCCCAGCTCTGGCGCACCACGTGCCAATGGCTCTGCCACCGGATCAGGTTGGTGAAGGGTCCGGCGATCGCCTGGTTGGTGACGAGATAGCGGGCGAGAATGATCGCAGGCCGGGCGATCAGCACAGTCAGCGTCATGGCGACGAGCCACGGCCAGGTCACCGCGAGGAACTCGTCGGGCGAGACCTTGGTCACGAAAGTCACGATGTGACCCATGAACCACGGCACGGCGGTGTCGAGCAGCGCGACGAACAGCTCGATGACGAACAGCGCCACCAGCAATCCCTTCACCTGGCGCGCGAAATGCCAATAGAAGGCCAGGAGCCCGGCCGGCGGCACGGGCCGCTCGGGGACATCGGTCGGGTTGAGGGACCTCTCGAAGCGGCGGAACATGGCGATCCTTCTAGCACAGGAATCGCGCCGCAACGCGCGCTGGGCGCGGCGGACAGCCATCCCGTCGGGGGTGAATGGAGGCTGTCTGTAGGAGATATTCGTGACCAGACCATGGCGGATGGGGACGATGCCGCCGGCACATCTGGCGCCTCTCCCCGCTTGCGGGGAGAGGGAGCACAACAGCCGTGCGCGCGGCGCGTCCCATTGACTCCTCGCCTTGCCCGCACGACGCTTCGCTGTCTCGCGAGGCCGCGATCGTGCAAGCCGGCGACCAAAAGACCGAGCGCCGCTCCGGCGGCCTGGATACGCTGCGCGGCGGCGCGGTTCTTGCCGTGCTGGCCTGGCATTGCGTGAACAATACCAGCGTGCTGCGCACGCCGGCGCTGTCCTTCCTGCAGGAATTCTCCTCTCACTTCTTCTTCGGCGTGGACCTGTTCTTCGTGCTGTCGGGTTTTCTGATCGGGGGCGCGCTGATGGAAAGCCGCGACCGCCCGGATTATTTCTCGCGCTACGCGCTGCGCCGGATCGGGCGGATCGTTCCGCTCTATGTGGCCTGGCTCGCCGTCTTCCTGAGCATGAGCCTGCTCGGCGCGGAACGTCTCGGCGGTGCTTTTCCCTGGCTGCTCGGCCTCGACGGGATGCCCTATTGGTCCTTCCTGACCTTCACGCAGAATTTCTATTCGGCCGATCTCGGCACCTGGGGGCCGATGTGGCTCGGCGTCACCTGGACGCTGGCGATCGAGGTCCACTTCTACGTGCTGGCGGCGATCCTGGTCTATCTCGTTCCGGTGCGCCAAATGGGAGCGGTTTCGCTCGCGGTCATCATCCTTGCCTTCGGGCTGCAGATTTACGGGTGGCCGTTACGCGGGTGGGAGGAGATGACGGTGCTCACGCCCGTCCGGCTCGACGCGCCTTTCGCCGGGGTCCTGTGCGCCTGGCTGTGGCGCGCGCAGGCCACACGCGAGCTGATCGGCCGGCACGCGCTGATGCTCAAATGCGCGGCGCTCGCCCTGGTGGCGGGCGCCTACATGTCCGTCGTCTATGGGTCGTGGCGCGATCCCGACTCGAACTTCACCGCCAATGCGATCATTTTCGGGCTGGCCACGCTTGCGTTCGCGGGACCGGATAGGGGACCGCCGTCATGGGTCGTGCGGTTCATGCGATGGTGCGGCGTGCGCTGCTACGGCCTTTACATCTTCCACGTCGGAATCCTCGGCCTCGCGTCGCATATGATTTTTACGTCGCCGCCCAACGCGTTCCCTCCCGGCGCGGGCTGGCCGGCCGTGATCATCGGCTTGGCGATCACATTCGGCCTCGCCGCCGCGAGCTGGCGGTATTTCGAGCGGCCGATCATGCGTTGGGCGGCGCGATCCGCGACGCCGCGCGGCCGCGTGAGCGGCTTCATTTCGCGCCCTTCCGCGTCTCGGTTTCCCTGATCGCGTCTGCCGGCAACGGCTTGTCGGGGGCGGCGCGCAGGCAATCCGCGCAGATGCAATCCGCATCCGCGGCGGGCATCGGCAGGCGCACGTCCAGATGCATGCACCAGCAGTCGCCGCCGGGCTCGCAATCAAAAAAGGCGCCGCAGCGCGCGCAGGCGAGGCGGCGCGATTCCGCCATGGGGCGAGCCCCGACGGTCAGTCCGCCGACTCGTAACCGGTGATCTTCCAGCCGCTCGCGTCCTTGACGTAGCAGAGCTGGTCGAAACCGATGGGCGATATCCCGTCGATCGCCACAAAGCCGGTCTTGCCGGCCGGCGTGACGACGCGCGCGAAGGTCGGCGCAATCTGCTGGGCATTGCCCTGCGGCGGCGCATCCGGCAGCACCCGGAGGAGATTCATGCCGAGCTTCTCGATGACCGGCGCGGTCGGCTGGGCGGCGCTGCGCACCTCGAGATTGGGCGCGACCGGAAACGCCCAGTCACCGGGCTCGGTGCCGGTTTCCTTGGTCAGCGCCTCGAAGCCCTGCTCGTCGATGGTCGGGCCGGCCGGGCCGCAGCTCACCCCCTTGCGTTCGGTGAGCGGCTCGAGCGTCGGATCGAGCGCGGCGGCGGACAAAGCTTCCCAGCCGGTCGCGTCCTTTCCGGCGAAGCCACCGAGCGCCTCGGCCAGATTGTCGAGGGCGGATTTTTTCTTGTCGAGCTTGTTGCCGTCGGCGCCTTCCATAAAGAAACCCTGCGTGACGAGGAGCTTGGCGAGCGCGGCGCGGTCCTTGCGGGTCGCGATGTCGCCGAGCTGCTTGCGGAAGGCCTCGAAGCTCGGATCGTTCACCGGAGCCGGCAAGGTGACGGCGAGCGGCTTGTAGGGCTTGATCGGCGCCACGGCCTGCGCCTGCCCGGCCGGCGGGGCGCCCTGCGGGCGCTGCGGCGCGGCTTGCGGCGGTCCGGGCGGCGGAAGCTGGCCCGGACGGGGAAGCTGCGACTGCGCGGCCGCCGGAATGACGGTCATCAGCGCCGCCGCCAGGACGAGCGAGGAACGAAAGACGCGATCAGTGCGCATGGAACCACTCCGATGTGAGAGGTCTAAAAAGGGATTCGGCGGGCGTCGAATGGCAACATTCGGGGTGCTCGGGCACCTCGGTGGTGCCAAAGCATTGTCCGGGCGCGGATCGATCCTGCCCGATCCGCCGGTCGCGATCCATGGGGGTGCTCGCGGCCGTATCGCGCCACCATATTAAGTCGTGGACGCCGGTGGCGCGTCCGTGGCTCGTCGCTTCCTCCTGCAAACCTCTGGTGCATCATGCCGATTCCCGTGTCGTCCTATCTGCTGCCAATCCTGCTGCTCATCGGCTCGAATGTGTTCATGACGGTAGCTTGGTACGGCCACTTGCGTTTCAAGGAAGTGCCGCTCTTCGGCGTGATCGTGGCGAGCTGGGGAATCGCCTTCTTCGAATATTGCCTCGCGGTTCCGGCCAACCGCTGGGGCAGCGCGGTCTATTCGGCGGCCCAGCTCAAGACCATGCAGGAGGTGATCACGCTCGTGGTGTTCGCGGGATTTTCGGTGGTCTATCTCCATCAAAGCATCACGTGGAATCACGTGGTCGGTTTCGGCTTCATCGCGGCCGGCGCCTTTTTCGTGTTTCGCGGCCCGCTGTGAGGCGCCGCGCGCGCGGCTTGGGGCCACGTGCCGTATTGGTCGCCCCGTTCCGGTTATCGGTTCACCGGTGCGAGCCGTAAAATCCGTCCGTTCGGATTGTCGGTGAGCAGCCACAGGGCGCCGTCGGGCCCCTGGCGCACGTCGCGGATGCGCTCGCGCAGACCCCTGAGCAGCCGTTCTTCCTTGGTGATCTCGTCGCCATCACGTTCGAGGCGCACCAGAAGCGCCGCCGCCAGCGCGCCGATAAACAGGTTGCCCTTCCAGGAGGGAAACAGATCGCCGGTGTAGAAGGCCATGCCGGAGGGCGCGATCGAGGGCACCCAGTGCCACAGCGGCTGCTCCATCCCGGCTTTGTGCGTGCTTTCGTGGATCTTGGCGCCGTTGTAATCGATGCCGTAGCCGATCACCGGCCAGCCGTAATTGCGGCCCTTCTCGATGATGTTGACCTCGTCGCCGCCGCGGGGACCGTGCTCCTGCTCCCACAGCTTGCCGGTCGCCGGATCGAAGGCGAGGCCTTGCGGGTTGCGCACCCCGTAGGCCCAGATTTCCGGCTTGGCGTCGCGCCGGCCCACGAAGGGATTGTCGGGTGGCGCCGAGCCATCAGGGCGAATGCGGACGAGCTTTCCGATGTGGTTGGCGAGGTTCTGCGCCTGATCGCGCGGCCCGAAATGGTCGCCGAGAGTGACGAAAAGATTGCCGTCGGGCGCCTGCACGATGCGGCAGCCGTAATTGTTGGCGCCGCCCGGACCCTGCTGCCTGAAGATCACCTTGACGTCGTTGAGGCGGGGTTTGGCGCCGTCGTCGAGGCGGGCGCGCGCGACGGCGGCGACGCCGCCAGCATCGAGGCTGTAACAGAAATAGAGCACATGATTGTTCGCATGGTCATTGTCGAGCCGCACGTCGAGTAGGCCGCTCTGTCCGGCCGCATGCACGGCCGGCAGGCCGCCGAGCGGCGGCGACAGCGCGCCGTCGCGCGTGACGATGCGCATGCGGCCGGGCTTCTCGGTCACCAGCATGCGGCCGTCGGGCAGGAAGGCGAGGCTCCATGGCTCGACCAGGCCGCGCGCGACGGTCGTGACCGCAATCGGGCCGGCCGAAGACGGGAAGGTCTGCGCATGGGCGCGCGCCGGCATGAGTGCGAGCAATGCAGCGGCGCCGAGCACGACGGGACGGTTCATGGCACTTCCTGACACCCGGTGAGCCGACCGGCCTCGACTATAGGATGCCGGCGCCGGTGGCAGGAAGTCGGAGCGCGCGGAGGGTGCTACTTGCCCGGCTTCACGGTAGCGGCCACAACGCCGCCGGCATGCGCGATGCCGATCGATACGGCGGTCGCCGCAACGGCGATCGACAGCATGAGCGCCAGCGAGGTGATGAGCTGGGCCATCATCATATTGCGGCGCACACGGGCATGGCTCCGCGGCGCAAAGCCGGCCTGGTCGATACCGTCGAGCCTCATGGGATAAGCCTTTCGAAACCCCCGCTGCCTGATTCGCCGCTCAGGAGAATCGTCAAATATACCGGCGCCGATTCGGCCGGACTTGGGCGAAGCCATTGAGGATCGACGGCAATTTCGAGGCGCGGGTTAACGAGGCGTTAACGCGACGCGACCTGCGGCGAATGTCCGTGCAAACCCTTCACTCGGCGATCGCCATGGTGGCCGGCTCCCAATTCATCCGCACGTGCCCGGGCTGGCCGGCAACGCGCTTGAGCCAGGCCCGGATCGAGGGAAATCCGGTGAGGTCGAATTCGCTCTCGTTGGCCATGTGGGCGTAAGCGTAGAGCGCGATGTCGGCGATGGTGTAGCGGCCGGCGGCGAAGAATTCATGGGTGGCGAGGTGCTTTTCCATGACGCCGAGCGCCTGGTAGCCGTTCTCCATCCAATCCTCGAGCGCGTGGGTCTGCAGCTCGCGGCCGCCCTTCACCATGGTGAGCCAGAACTGCGCGGCGCCCAG
>DATBBS010000662.1:0-5699 GCA_036270895.1 Xanthobacteraceae bacterium | reverse complement strand
CAAGGACATGCTGACGGCCTTCATCGCGTTCCGCGAGGAGGTGGTGTCGCGGCGCACCAAATACCTGCTCGGCAAGGCGCGCGACCGCGCCCATGTGCTGGTCGGGCTCGCCATCGCGGTCGCCAATATCGACGAGGTGATACGGCTGATCCGCGCCGCCCCGGATCCGAATGCGGCGCGCGAAGCCCTGATGGCGCGCGAATGGCCGGCGACGACCGCGGCCTCGCTGATCGAGCTGATCGACGATCCGCGCCACAAGGTCTCGTCGGTCGGCACCGCGCGGCTCTCCGCCGAGCAGGCCAAGGCGATCCTCGACCTGCGCCTGCAGCGCCTGACCGCGCTCGGCCGCGACGAGATCAAGGAGGAGCTCGACAAGCTCGCGGCCGAGATCCAGGACTATCTCGCCATCCTGCGCTCGCGCGCCCGCATCCAGACGATCGTCAAGGACGAGCTCAAGGCGGTCAAGGCGGAGTTCGCGACCCCGCGCCGCACGGTCATCATCGACCAGGAAGGCGAGATGGAGGACGAGGACCTGATCCAGCGCGAGGACATGGTCGTGACCGTGTCCCATCTGGGTTACGTCAAACGGGTGCCGCTCTCGACCTACCGGGCGCAGAAGCGCGGCGGCAAGGGCCGCGCCGGCATGCAGACACGCGAGGAGGATTTCGTCGCGCGCCTTTTCGTCGCCAACACGCATACGCCGGTTCTGTTCTTCTCCTCGCGCGGCCAGGTCTACAAGGAAAAGGTCTGGCGCCTGCCGGCGGCGGCGCCGCAGGCGCGCGGCAAGGCACTGATCAACATCCTGCCGCTCGCGCAGGGCGAGAACATCACCACCATCATGCCGCTGCCCGAGGACGAGAAGACCTGGGCCGATCTCGACGTGATGTTCGCCACCACGCGCGGCACGGTCCGGCGCAACAAGCTGTCCGATTTCGTCGACGTGCGGCGCTCCGGCATCATCGCCATGAAGCTCGACGAGGGCGACGCCATCGTCGATGTGCAGATCTGCAAGGAGAACGACGACGTTCTTCTCACCTCGGCGGCCGGTCAATGCATCCGTTTCGCCGTCAATGACGTGCGGGTCTTCCAGGGCCGCACCTCGATCGGCGTGCGCGGCATCAATCTCGCCGATGGCGACAAGGTCATCTCGCTGTCGATCCTGCGGCATGTCGACGCCAGCGCCGACGAGCGCATGGCCTATCTCAAGCGCGCCAACGCGGTGCGGCGCGGCAACGGCGAGAGCGAGGAGAACGGCGCCGACGCCGAAGAGGCGACGGGCGCGATCGAGCTCGGCCAGCAGCGTTACGTCGAGCTGTCCGCGGCGGAGCAGTTCGTGCTCACGATCACGCAAAACGGCTTCGGCAAGCGCACCTCGTCCTACGAGTACCGCACGACCGGCCGTGGCGGCAAAGGCATCGTCGCGATGAGCGTGACCGAGCGCAATGGCCGTATCGTCGCCTCCTTCCCGATCGAGGAGAGCGACCAGATCATGCTGGTCACCAACGGCGGGCAGCTCATTCGTTGCCCGGTCGACGGCATCCGCATCGCCGGGCGTTCGACCCAGGGAGTGATCGTGTTCGACACCGCCGAAGGCGAGCGCGTCGTTTCGGTCGAGCGGCTGAGCGAAGAGGGTGAAGAGAACGGCGGCGGGTGAGGCCGAGAGGCGTTGGCGGGGCGGCTGGCACAACGTTGCCCCTGTCATCCTGTCCGCGCCCCGTCATCGACGTCGTTTCATTCGATCTTGATGCCCGCCGCCTTCACCACGGCGGCCCATTTGGGCGCCTCGGCGGCGAGCAGGGCGGCGAACTCCTCGGTCGTTCCGGCTTTCGGCTCGGCGCCCAGCTTGGCGAGGCTTTGGCGTGCATCGGCGGCTCCGATGGCGGCATTCACCGCCGCGTTGAGGGTCCGCACGATCTCGGACGGCGTGCCGGCCGGGGCGACGATTCCGCTCCATGACAGCGACACGAAGCCCGGAAATCCGCTCTCGATCATGGTCGGCACGTCGGCAAGCTCGGCGCTGCGCGTCGCTCCGGTGACGGCGAGCGCGCGCATTTTCCCGTCGCCGATGTGGCCGAGCAGCACCGAGGTCGGCTCGAACGCCATGTCGATCTGGCCGGTGAGCATGTCGGTGATCGCATTGGCGGCGCCGCGGTAGGGGATATGCACGATGTCGATCGCGGCGGCGGACCGGAACATCTCGGCCGTCAGATGCGGCAAGGTGCCGGTCGGGGCGCCGAAATTGAGCTTGCCGGGATTGCGTTTCGCATAGGCGACGAGCTCCTGCGCCGAGCGTGCCGGGAACGCCGGCGCCACCACCAGGGCGAACGGGACGCTTGAGATCATCGCGACCGGCGCGAAGCTCGCGATCGGGTCATAGCCCAGATTTTTGTAGAGCGCGGGGCTTGCGGCCAGCGTGGTGGAGGAGCCGAACAGCAGCGTGTAGCCGTCCGGATCGGCGCCGGCGGCGGATTTCGCGCCGATCGTGCCGCCCGCGCCCGGCCGGTTGTCGATGATGATCGGTGCGAAGTTCTGTGACAGCCGCTGCGCCACCAGGCGCGCCATCACGTCGACCGGCCCGCCCGGCGGAAACGGCACGATCAGCTTGATCGGGCGATTGGGATAAGGCTGAGCGGTCGCCGGGCCGACCAGGCTTGCCGCGAGAAACGCCAGGGCCGCGAGCCATCCACGCATGGTGATCCGCCTATTCGGGCCTGGCGCCGGAGAGCTGCGCCATCGCGGTCCATTTCGGGCTCTCGGTCGCGATGAAGTCGGCGAAATCCTGCGGCGTTCCGGGTTTTGCGTCGGCATTGAGCTGCCGGAAGCGCGCTTGCATGTCGTGAGAATTCAGGCCCGCATTGATGGCGGCGTTGAGCCGGGCGACGATCTCGGCCGGCGTGCCGGCCGGCGCCAGGATGCCGGTCCATGAGGTCGCGACGAAATCCTCGACCCCGCTCTCGATCATGGTCGGCACCTCGGGCAGCGCCGCCAGGCGCTGACGCGCGGCCACGCCGAGCGGGCGGATCGTGCCTTCGTGCAGATGCGACAGGGTGACGGAGGTGGTCTCGAAACCGAGATCGATCTGGCCGCCGATGAGATCGGTGATGACGGTCGCGGCGCCCTTATAGGGGACCACCACGATGTCGGACGCGGTCGCGTCGCGGAACCATGCTGCCAGCATGTGCGGCGGCGCCCCGTTGGGAACGCCGAGGTTCAACTTTCCCGGATTGGCCTTGGCATAGGCGATCACGTCCTTGACGGTCTTAGCCGGCGCCTTCGGCCCCGCCACCATCACATAGGGCACGCTCGACATGAAGGCGACCGGCGTGAAGCTCTTGATCGGGTCGTAGCCGATATTCTTGAACAGCGCCGGGCCGATCGCGAGCGTGGCGGCGCTACCGAGCAGGAGCGTGTAGCCGTCGGGCTCCGACCGTGCCGCCTCGCGGCCCGCGAGCGTGCTGCCGGCGCCCGGCCGGTTGTCGACCACGACCTGCTGGCCGAGCGTCCCGGACAGGCTTTGGGCGATCAGGCGTCCCATCACGTCGACCGGCCCGCCGGCCGGAAACGGCACGATCAGCCGCACCGGGCGAACCGGATAGGATTGCGCCTGGACCGCCGCGCTCGATGCGACCGTCGCGACCGTGGCGAGCGCTGCCGCGATCCGCCTCATGGATGGCTCCTTGTGGCTGCGGGGAGAAGTCGACCGCGAGCATATATCGGGGCGGCGCGCACTGTCAGGGCGCCGGACG
Organism: Xanthobacteraceae bacterium; assembly: GCA_036270895.1. Classification (GTDB taxonomy): domain Bacteria; phylum Pseudomonadota; class Alphaproteobacteria; order Rhizobiales; family Xanthobacteraceae; genus JAVDCA01. Next base: position 1,953 of record DATBBS010000662.1, on the reverse strand, counting down.
GCGCCGACGGCGCGGGTTTTCGTCGCGGCGTCACAATCCGCCGGCGTCCTGCAGGATCCGGATCATGTCGCCATAGCGGCGGGCGCGCGCATGGGCGAGCGCAGTCATCTTCTGGCGGTCCGCCACATTGGGATCGGCGCCGGCCTTCGCCAACGCCTCGACGATCGCGGTGTGATTCCCGTCGCCATTGCCGAGCACGACGGCCTCGATCAGCGCGGTCCACCCCAGATTGTTGACGTGGTCGAGCGGCGCGCCCGCCGCGATCAGCAGGCGCACGGCCTCGACGTTGCCGCGATGCGCGGCGGCGATCAGTGCGGTTCCCTCATAGGGGCTGGTGATGGCGCGCGGATTGCCGCCGTTCTCGAGCGCGATCCGAAGCATCTCGAGATCGTTCTTCACCGCCGCGATGGTGATGATGTCGTAGCGTTCGTGGTCGAGCGCGGTCGGGTTGGCGCCGAGCCGGAGCAACGCCCTGGCGGCGTCATGCCGCCCGAAATGGGCCGCGACGTGCAGCGGGGTCCGGCTGCGCGAATCCTGCAGGTTGGGCTTCTCGCCGTCGCGGATGAGCTGCTCGATCTCGGCCGCGTCGCCCTTGGCGGCCGCGGCATGCAGGCCGGCATAGACCTTCAGCTCGGACGGGCTCGGCGGGACCTGGCCCCATAGCGCCGTCGGCGCCGACGCGAGGCCGGTCAGAAACCCGACAAGAACCAGGATGGGGGTGAGCCGGATCATGCCGGCCAGCATAGCATGTGGGAGCCCGGGTGTTCGACCTCGTGGGGCCGAGGGGAGGTCGGAGCTTCAGCGGACCTTCGCGGCGCCCGGGGCATCGGCCAGGCGGTCGGTGGTGACGAAGCGGACCGGCCGCGCCTCGCGGGTCGGTGAGGTGGTGTCGCGCAGGCAGGTGGTCTCGAAATGGGGCCAGGCGCGCGCCGAGCAGGCCGCGCCGTAGGTCTTGAGGTCGAGCCGGTCGCCCTTGGCGGGCAGCATATGGGCTTCGACGCTGGAGCTCAGCCCCGGGACGACCGTGGCGGTCAGGCCGGCCAGCAATGCGGCCGCCGAAATCGCTGCAACGAGCTTGATCATGACCCCCACCCCTGTTGGCGCCGTCGGACCGTCAGGCCGGCCCACCCGTTCATTGGTCGCACCTCGGCGCTGGCGGGTTCAGGGAAACGAAGACTTTTTTCATCTCACGGTTACGAGCGCCACCACGAAGCGCCGGCCGGTCTTGCGGGACAGGGGGACGCCGGGGTAGACCCGCCTAATGTCTCGGATCGCGCTCTATGCCGGGTCGTTCGACCCGGTCACCAATGGCCATGTCGACGTGGTGCGGCAGGCCGCGCGGCTGGCCGACCGGCTGGTGCTCGCGATCGGGGTGCATCCCGGCAAGGCGCCGCTGTTTTCGGCCGATGAGCGGCTGGCCATGCTGGGCGAGATCTGCGCGCCGGTCGCCAAAGCGGCCGGCTGCGAGTTCTCGGCGGTGACTTTCGATGATCTCGCGGTCACGGCCGCACGCCGGGCCGGCGCCAGCCTGCTGATCCGCGGGCTGCGGGACGGCACCGATCTCGACTACGAGATGCAGATGGCGGGCATGAATGGGGCCATGATGCCGGAGGTGCAGACGGTATTCCTGCCGGCCGCCCCGCTGGTCCGCCCGATCACGGCCACTTTGGTGCGCCAGATTGCCGGCATGGGCGGCGACGTATCGGCTTTCGTGCCCGCATCGGTCGCGGCCCGGCTGAAGGCCAAATTCGGCGGCAAGCCCAGGTCCTGACCCCGACCCGCGACCATCAAAGAGGAGTCTCCATGATTCGTGCTCTCGCCGTCGTTGTGGCGCTGTTCTGCGTCGCGCCCGCGCTCGCCCAGCAGAAGCTGCCCGCCGGGCTGGACCCCCAAAACACCATCCTGATCGACACCACGCAGGGCCGCATCGTCGTCAAGCTGCGCAACGACATC
>DATBBS010000661.1:0-14981 GCA_036270895.1 Xanthobacteraceae bacterium | reverse complement strand
GCGCCACTGCGAGAATGCCCAGGCGGTCGCCGAATGGCTGTCCAAGCATCCCAAGGTCGCCTGGGTGAGCTATCCGGGGCTGGCCGGCGACCGCTACTTCAATCTCGCCAAGAAATATGTGCCCAAGGGCGCGGGCGCGGTGTTCACCTTCGGGCTCAAGGGCGGCTACGACGCCGGCGTCAAGCTGGTGTCGAATGTGAAGCTGTTCTCCCACCTCGCCAATATCGGCGACACCCGCTCGCTGATCATCCATCCGGCCTCGACCACCCACCGCCAGCTGTCCGATGCCCAGAAGGTGCAGGCCGGCGCCGGCCCGGACGTGGTCCGCTTGTCGATCGGGCTCGAGGACAAGGAAGACATCATCGCCGATCTCGAGCAGGGATTGAGCGAGGCATAGATTTTTTCCGCCATAGAACACTGAATCGCCATGCCGGGCTTGCCCCGGGCATCCGCGTCTTAGAGCGCCGAGTCACATCCAGACGTGGATGGCCGGGGCCTAGGCGAGCGAAGCGACGCCGTTCTTCGAACGGCTATGCCGGCCATGACGCTGTGGATGGGCCGACACGCGCCGCATGCAGGGTGGCGAGCGCGAGCACGATAAGCGCCAGACCTTGGTGCGCCAGCGCCAGCCCGATCGGCACCTGATGGATCAGGGTCAGGATCCCGAGCGCCACCTGCAGCGTCACCGCAGCCGCGAGCACCAGCGCGCCGCTCGCCACCGCTCCCTTGGGGCGCGACCGCAGCGCGTCGAGCGCGTGCAGCAGCGCGACGATCCAGACCGTGTAGCCCATCACGCGATGCTGGAATTGCACGGTGAGCGCATTCTCGAAGAAATTCCGCCACAGCGGCTGATCGAAGAAGAGACGAGCGCCCGCGGGCACCAGCGCGCCGTCGATCGCCGGCCATGTGTTGTAGAGAAGCCCGGCGCGCAATCCGGCGACCAGCGCGCCGAGATAGACCTGCGCCAGCACCAGCACGACGAGCGCCACCGCGCTGGCGCGCAGCCGCGCGCTGGTGGCGGGGGGAGCGCCGCCGCCGATCCGTTCCGCCACCCACAGGATCGCGACATAGATCACGCAGGCGAGGCCGAGATGAAAGGCCAGCCGATATTGCGACACCTCGACGCGCTCGGCGAGCCCGGACGCCACCATCCACCAGCCGACCGCGCCCTGCAGCGCGCCGAGACCGAAGATCAGCCACAGCCGGCCGCGCAGCCCGGGCGTGAGCCAGCCGCGCCACCAGAACCACAGGAAGGGCAGCAGGAAGGCGGCGCCGATCAGCCGCCCGAGCAGGCGGTGCGCCCATTCCCACCAGAAAATCGTCTTGAACTCGGCGAGGCTCATCCCGCGGTTGACGTAGCGGTATTGCGGGATCGCCTGGTATTTCTCGAACGCGGCATTCCATGCGGCGTCCGACAGGGGCGGCAGCGCGCCGACGACCGGCTGCCATTCGGTGATCGACAGCCCGGATTCGGTCAGCCGCGTCGCGCCGCCGACCAGCACCATCGCGAAGATGAGCGCCGCGACCGACCACAGCCAGAACCGCATGACGCGGTGACGCGGGTCGCGGATGGCAAGCGGCTCTCTCATGGCGATGGCGTGCTTTCGATACGGGGGGTAGACGTTCTACGACGTCATTGCCCGCGCACACGGGCAATCCAGTACTCCCGGGCATCGGTGACTAGCACGGAGCCGAGCTCAAATCCAAATCGGGCCAGCTATTCGTTTCCATTTCCCGCGCTTGCGTGTACTGGATTGCCCGCTTCCGCGGGCAACGACGCGCAACCCGAAGACCCACCAGGCACAAACCATGTCCCTTCCCATCCGCACTCGCAAGCTGATCGGCGCCGTCGCGCTCATCTGCCTAGTGGTGGTGTGGGCGCTGGTCGCGATGGCGGTTGCGCAGGCCGCGCTCGGATCGGCCAACCGCGTGGTCGAGGCACTCTATTACGTGGTGGCCGGGCTCGGCTGGGTGCTGCCCGCCATGCCGTTGATCAGCTGGATGTCACGCCCGGACTGACCTGCACAATTGCAGATTTCGTCATGGCCGGGCTTGTCCCTGCCATCCACGCCTTTGTTCTTGCTGATGCCTCAAGACTTGGATGCCCGCCACATAGGCGAGCGAAGCGACGCCGTTCTTCGAACGGCTATGCGCGGGCATGACGGAGCATGCACTCACGCCGCGTCGACGCGGCGGAATCTGTTCCACAATGCGGTGGCGGCGCCCGACATGAGAACCGGGATGAAGCGCTCGTCCTGGTAGGTGCCGTTGAGCGAGATGCGCGGCAGTGCGGTGAGGTGCTCGGCATGTTCCGCGAACAGCACGCCCGGTCGGGTCGTCACCGCCGTCTTGAAGCCGAGCTCGGCGGCGATGCGGAACTCGCGCGGACCCGCCGTGGTGCGGTCGCCGAACGGATAGGCGAGATGCGTCGGCGCGGTGCCGACCGCGGCCTCCAGCACGGCGCGGCTCCTGACGAGCTCGGCGCGCACCAGCTCCTCGGATGATTTCGCCAGCATGACGTGGTTGACCGTGTGGGCCCCGATGGTGGCGAGCGGGTCGCGCGCGATCTCGCCGATCTCGCTCCAGTTCATGCACAGATCGCCGCAGAACGCGGCGGTGTCCACGTCGTAGCGCGCCGCGAGGTCGCGCGCCACCTCGAGGACTTCCGCTTCCGAAGACAATCCGCGCAGCCACCAGTAAAGCCCCTCGAACACCGCGCGCTTGGTGCCCACGTCGGGGCAGTCGATGTGGCGCTCCTCGCCGTCCATGCGCAGCGCGATCCGCGGGTTGCGGGCGATCACCGCTTCGAGCACCAGCCACCACAACTTGCCGAGCCGCTCCGGAAAGCTGGTCGCGATATAGAGCGCGAAGGGAACCTGCGCCGCCTTGAGGACCGGATAGGCCCATTCCTTGTTGTCGCGATAGCCGTCGTCGAAGGTCAGGCAGGCGAAGCGGCGGCCAAAATCGCGTTCGGTCATCCGGCGATGCATCTCGTCGAGCGAGATGAGGTCGACCTGCATTTGGCGCAGGCGGTCGATGACGCGCTCGAGATAGCCGGGCGTGACCTCGAGCTGCCGGTTGGGCTGGAAGGCGTCGCTGCGCGGCGGCCGCACGTGATGCAGCATCAGGATCGCCCCGACGCCGCCCACGAAGGGACGCATGAATTTGTGCGCCCCGCTGAAATAGAGCGTCTCGAGCCCGGTGCGCACGATAGTGGTCTTGGCGATCATCGGTTTCGCCTGCTGGATGTGCAAACCACTACCAGTCGCCTGTAGGGCCGTGTCTTGCAACGTTTGATGCGGAGTTTGGTAAACGCCCGGATTAACCGTGTCGCCGCCGTAATCGGGCCAGCGGCGCCATTCCGCCTTGAGGACGGACACCACCCTGCGGGGAATCACGAACAGCAGCAGCGTCTTCGCTATTCCGGCCCAGCAGCGCCATTTCGTCGCGTCGCGGTATTTCAATTGTATCTTCAGCCGGTCCAGAAGTTGCCGCCGGCGCTTCGATACCGAGATGCCGCTGGTCGAGATGCGGTAATCCAGCAGATATTCGCCCACATTGGCGAGCACGACCTTTGAGGCGATCCGGCGGACGAATTCGTAGTCCTCGGCGGCCGTATAATCGAGCGCGTAAGGCCCCAGCCGCGCCATCACGTCGCTGCGCATGAGCCAGGTCGGGTGAACAAAACAGTTGTTGAAATACAGCGCATCGCGGATCTGCGCATGCGCGCGCGGCGGCGCGTAATACATCACCAGCGCGCCGGTCTGCTCGTCGATGAAACGGGCGCCGCTGCCGACCATCCCGACCTCCGGATGCCGCTCCAGGAAGGCGATCTGGGCCGCGAAGCGGTGCGGATAGGAAACGTCGTCCGCGTCCATGCGGGCGATGTATTTGTAATTGAGCGGGAGAATATGCCGCAGGCCCGCGTTCAACGCAGCCGCGAGCCCGCCATTGCGCGCGAGGCGGATGAAGGTGACGCCGGGCGGCGAGCCGAGAAGCGCCTCGACCGGGACGCGGCTGCAATCGTCGACCACGAACAGATCGACCGCAACGCTGCTCGCCAGGATACTATCCACCGCCTCGCGGATGGTGGCATCCGCGTTATAGGCAGCCATCAGGACGGCGACGTCGGCAGGCATCGTTAACCCTCGGACACGCAAGATCGGTGGCCCTCCTTATAGCGAACTATTTATTGATTTATATTTGCGAACCTTCCGATTAATTCGAGTTAACGATCCGGTGACCATGATGCCGTCAGTCAATGTCGCGTTGCGCGAGGCGGTCGTGGAGCGCGACATCCCGCAGGCCGTGGGTGCACGCAGGGCCGAGATCGGCCGCGTCGAGCTATTCCACGATTTCGCGTCCGCGGCCCCGGCCTGGGATCGGCTCACCGCGCGTGGCGCCAGCACGACGCCCTTCTGCCGGCGCGAGTGGATCGAGGCGTGGCACCGCCACGTCGGCGCGCCGAGCGGACTGCGTCCGCTCATCTGCGTGGCGCGTGATGAATTCGACGAACCGCTCTTCCTGCTGCCGCTCGCCTATCGGCCGGGCCGGATATTCACGGTCGCCCGCTATTTCGGCGGCGCTCATTCGCAGCTCAACATGGGCGTGTGGCGCCGCGACGCGGCCGCGCTGACCGTACAGGATATCAATTCCGTTTTCGCCATGATCGCCGAGCAGCACGGCGTCGATCTCTTCCTGTTGCTCAATCAGCCGGCGTCGTGGGACGGGCGGCGCAATCCCCTCGCCCAGCTCGCGCACCAGGCCTCGCCCGACGAGGTCTTCAGCGTGGATTTTGCCGGCGAGACAGGCGAGCAGGTGTTCAAGACCCGGCTCAAGCCGGCCTTGCGCGGCTTGCTCAAGAGCAAGGAGAAGAAGCTCGCCAAGCTCGACGGCTATCGCTATTTCCGCGCGACGACGGCCGCCGAGGCGGAGCGTCTGCTCGCGGCCTTCCTGGCGCAGAAGGCCGGCCACTTCAAAGCCCAGGGCGTGTCGAACGTGTTTGCCGAACCGGGCGTCACGGCCTTCCTGCGCGCGGCCTGTCTCGATGGAATCGCCTCCGGCAGTCCTGCGATCGAGCTCCACGCCATCGAGGGCGGCGGCGAGGTTCTTGCCGTCATGGGCGGCACCGCCGGCTCGCATCGCTTTTCGGCGATGTTCAACTCCTACACCTTGACCGAGCACGGGCGCTGGAGCCCCGGCCTGATCCTGATCTCCCACATGCTGCGCCATTGCGCCGACCGCGGGCTCGCGAGCTACGATCTCGGCGCCGGCTATGCGGCCTACAAGCGCTTCTTCTGCAAGACGGTCGATCCGCTGTTCGACGGCTTTCTGTCATTCTCCGAGCGCGGACATGCGGCGGCGGCCGCCTATCGGTGCGGGTTTGCGGCCAAGCGCTGGATCAAGTCGAGCGGCCCGCTCTGGGCCGTCGTGCGCACCGCGCGGCGCCTGCGCGGGCGTTGAGGCGATCTTTTCCGCCTGCCAACGTCAACGTTAACGCCAATAAGCCGGGTTGTTATCCCTGTTGAATAACCTCGACCGCGCCCATTTGGCGTTATCGTGGACATGCGCCCGATCGAGCGGCTTCGCGGCGGCCTGCCCCGAACTTCCGTGCGGCGAGCGCAGCGGACCAGCGAACCGCTGAAGAACCCCGGTTGCGACGACGACTTGGAGTGCAGGTTGAAGACCAGTGGTTTTCCCACGTCATCGATGACCGGAGTCTGGCGAAGCCGCGGACGCCGGCTCTCCGGTGCGCGCGCCGCGAAGCGGTGGCGCTGGCCGCGCGTCCTGCAATTGATCTCCGGAATGCATGCCTTGGCGCTGGCCGACCAGGCGGTCGTGAGCGCCGCCAGCTTCCTGACGATGGTCATCATCGGTCGCGGCACCGACTCCAGCCAGTTGGGAGCTTACGCGATCGCGATCTCGGTGCTGGCGTCTTCCTTCACGATCCAGGGATCGCTCATCACCCTGCCCTATTCGATCCAGCGGCACCGCCCGTTGGGAACGCCGGCCGAGCATGCCGGAAGCGCGCTCGCGCATAGCGGCCTCCTGGCGGCAGGCATCGTGACGCTGTTGGCCGCAACCGCCTTGGCCCTGTTTGCGGGTGGGGCGCAGGCCGAGCTGGTGGCGATGACCTGGGCCCTGGCGGGCGTCGCGCCCTTCGCACTGTTTCGCGAATTCTGCCGGCGCTTCTCCTTCACGCATCTCCAGCTCGGCCATGCGTTGATGCTGGACCTGGCGGTGGCGACGATTCAGCTTTCTGTTCTGGGATGGCTCGGGTGGACGGGACGCATGTCGGCCGTCACCGCATGCGGCGCGCTCGGCCTGTCGTGCGGCCTCGCCGCCTTCGGATGGCTGTATCTCGCCCGCGCCGACTTCGCGATCCGCCGCGACCAGCTGCGGGCGACGCTCGCGCAGAGCTGGGACCTGGGAAAATGGCTGTTCGTCAACCAGATCATGGTGCAGGTGCAACGCTACATCACCTATTGGCTGTCGATGGTGATCGCGGGCGCGGCGGTGACGGGCGTCTACGCGGCCTGCATGAGCGTCGTCTCCTTCGCAAATCCGCTGACCTTCGGGCTTGGCAATATTCTGACCCCCAGGTCGGTCCTGGCCTGGAAGGAAGGCGGCGCCGCGGGCCTGCGCCGGCAGGCCATCCGGGATGCGCTGTTGTTCGGCGCCGCGATGGCCCCGTTCTGCCTGCTGGTCATGCTGGCCGGCGATGACGTGATGCGCTTCCTCTACCATGGGAGCGAATACGAAGGGCACGGTCACGCCGTGACGGTGCTGGCATTCGCGGCCTTCGCGTCGGCCATCGGCATGCCCGCCTCGAATGCACTCGCCAGCATGGAGCGGCCGCGCGAGATCTTCTGCGTCGGCGCGGCCGGCGCGACTCTCACCGTCATCCTGGTCTGGTGGCTGATGACCGAGTGGGGCCTGCTGGGCGCCGCCTATGGGTTGCTCGCCGGCAATTTGGTCGGCTGCGTCGGACTATGGGGTGCTTTCCTGGCGCTGGTGCCGCAGGCTCCCGATCCGGAGCCTGCGGTCCGTGTGATCGAGATGCTCACCCGCTCTTCGAATTCCGACGGATGGACCATGACGCGCCTCGGCGAGGGCGACCACTCGCATGTCTATGCGGCCCGGTCGAAAGACCAGGCGCCGATCTGGCAGTCGCACCGCGAGCTGGTGATCAAGCTGTACAAGCCGGAAGCCGCGCTGCCGCCCGACATGGTGCAGGCGCAATTCGATTCGCTCTCGCGCCTGCATGCGGCGCTGCACGGCCGCACCGTGCATGGCTGGACGATTTCCACGCCGCAGCCCTTGCGTATCTGCCAATCGCCCCTCGCCTTGGTGATGACCGCGGTGTCGGGAAAGAAGGATCTCAAGTCGTCGGCGGCGGCCGACGATGACCTGACGCCGGACGTGCTGGAGACCATCGGGCGCGCCTTCGTGGCCGCCATGCGGGAAAGCTGGTCGCGCGGGCAGCTTCACGGCGACCTCGGCCTGCAAAACGTCCTCTACGACATCCAGACAAGGAGTCTGTCCTTCATCGATCCGGGCACGCCGGAATGTTGCCTGGTCTGCAATGACGGCACCCGGCGGTGGCGCCCCGCCGCCCTGGAGCTTGGTCACATCCTGCGCGACCTCGGAACGGACGTGCGCGACATCGTCGGCAACCCGATTGCACGGTTGCGCCGGCAGGTTTTCGTCGAGAGCGCGTTGCGGGCCTACATTGAGACGATCCGGCGAGCGGAAGAAAAGCAGCGGGCCTTGTGCGACATCCGGGCCTGCGCCATCGAGCATCTGCGCCGGGTGCTCACGCCGTCATGGTCGCCGCGCGGACTGTGGCACTGGCTTCTCGGCCAGATCGTGGTGCGCCGCATGGACTCCATGCTCGACCGGGTGCAGGCGGAGCTCAAGCCTGGTTCAACTGATCAGCGGAACGCCGCATGAGCGTTCTGGATCTCGGTGATGCGGCGGAGTTGGCGGCCGAGCCGCGCGCGGCCGGCCGTGAACCAGGCGATGATCGCGCGCGCGCACCCCAGGCGGTGTTGCCCGCCGAGCTCGCCTTCTATGAGAGCTATGCTTGGTCGCTCAATCCGCATCTGACGGTCGGCCAGGCGATCGACCGCCTGCGTCACGAGATCGACCGGCTGGCGGCCGTGCCGCACGGCTGGCAGACCGACGAGGTCGTGACCAATGTGTTCCTGCTGTCTTGCGGGCTGCTGAATTGTGTCGACGACCACCTGCGCGGGCCGGCGCTGCGGCTGCCGTGGCGATTGGCGTCAATGCGCCTCGGGCGTGGCGCCCGGTGGGTGGTGGAAAACATCGTGGGTGGTCTGCGGCTGCGCCCGCAAGCGCGCCTCCGTGGCTGGCGCGACGATTGGGTCGCCGGCCTCGACGACTTTCTGTCGGTCATGGTCACTGGACAGGCCTCCCACGCGCCCTCGTTTGCGGCGGCGGGCGGCCGGCTTGCGGCGCTGTTGCGCGCGCCGCTCGGTTCGCCATTGCGGTCCGATCTGCAAGCCGCGCGTTTCGGCGTTCCGTCGCCATTCCGCCGGCTCGATCTGACGCATCACGATGTCCTGGGGCTCGGCCGGTGTTATGTGCGGCGCTTCCCCGATCGCACGCAGCCGATCCTGCTCGTCGGGCTGCGCACCTCGGGCTCCTATTTCGCCCCGCTGTTGCGGGCCTTTCTCAAGGACGAAGGCTATACGATTTCGTGGCTCACCATCGTGCCGGGCAAAGGTCCGGGACGGTGGGAGCGAAAGGCGCTCGAGCGCCATGCCGCACAGGGATATGGGGCCGTCATCGTGGACGATCCGCCGCATACGGGCGGCACGATTTTCACCGCATGCGACATTGCGCGACGGGCTGGATTCGATCGCCGCAACGTGAAGGTCCTGATCCCCGCGCATCCGGCGGCCCAAGACTGGCACGCGCCGCTTGCCGACGACGTCGTCGTCTCGCTTGAACCTGCGCAATGGCACAAACGCGCGCTGCTCGATCCGCAGGTGGCAGAAGGCCGGTTGGACGAGTATTTCCGCAGCCAAGGCTTCGCGCGCGTGCGCGTGGTCGCCAGCAGTCACGCCGAGGAGATGAACGCTCGCTTGCAGGCCGCCTCCTCCGACGAGCGCGGGGCGCGGCTCAAGCGCATCTTCGAGGTTCACCTGGAGACGCCGCGGGGCGACCGCGAGATCCGCTACGTGCTGGCCAAGAGCGTCGGCTGGGGATGGCTGGGTTACCACGCTTTCCTGGCGGGGCACCGGCTGTCGGGTTTCGTCCCGCCGATCCTCGGGCAGCGCGACGGCATTCTCTACATGGAATGGATTCCTGCGCGCCACACGGGCGATCGCGGGTCGCGCGAAACGTGGATCGACACGTCCGCCTCCTATGTGGCGGCGCGGGTTCGGCGCCTGGGTCTCGAAGCCGGATCGGCATCGGGGGTCAATCTGCAACGGCAGGACGCCGGCGTCCGGTTGCTGGGCAACGCGCTCAGCCGGGCCTATGGCGCCTTCGGGACCGGCATCCTGATGCAGCCGCGTGTCGCGCGGGTACTCCGGCGCCAGCCGTGTCCGGTTCCGACCCTCATCGACGGCAGGATGCAGCGCGCCGAATGGGTCATGGGATCGCAAGGGCTCCTCAAGACCGACTACGAGCACCACGGCATGGGCAAGGAGGAGCTGAACGTCGTCGATCCCGCCTACGATCTGGCGGACACGATTCTGAACCTTGAACTCTCGCCCGCCGAGGAGCGCCGGCTGATCCGGCGCTACGTCGATGAGTCGGGCGACGCCGGCGTGACCCAACGGCTCTTCCGCAACAAATTGCTCGCTGGCCTATGGGCCATGAAGCAGGCCCGCGCCCACATCTTCGGCAAACCCCAGGCTGCCGGGAAGCAGCAGGCCTTCCATCTGCGCTTCATGAATGCCTGGCACTTCCTCACCGTCGAGGCCGCGCGCTATTGCGGCCGCGATCTGCAGCCGGCGGCGCCGGCTTGGCGCTCCCCGCTCGTCGCACTCGACATCGATGGCGTGCTGGATCGCCGCCTGTTCGGCTTTCCCTGCACGACGGCGGCGGGCATCGAGGCCCTCTCGGTGTTGCGCGCCCACGGCGTCTCGGTCGTGGTCGACACGGCGCGCTCGGTCGCCGAGGTGAAGGCCTATTGCGCGGCCTACGGCCTGGCCGGCGGCGTCGCCGAGCACGGCGGCTACATGTGGGATGCCGTGAGCGGGCGCGGACAATCGCTCATCAGCCCGAAAGCCGCGCGCCAGCTCGACGAGCTGCGCAGCATCCTGCGGCGGATCCCCGGCGTCTTCCTCGACGACCGTCACCAGTATTCCATCCGCGCCTTTACCTACCGGGACAAGCCGCGCGGCCTCGTGTCGATGCTCGTGCAGTCGCTGCGCGCCTCCGCCGTCGGCGACGGCGCGCTGGCGCCGCTGCCGGCCCTCCTCATCAATCACGTGATGGCGGGGTTCGACCGGCTCAGTTTCCACCACACCTCGATCGATACCACCGTGGTGGTCAAGGAGGTCGACAAGGGCAGCGGCCTTTTGGCGTTGCGCGACTGGGTGCTGGGGGCGGAGGCCGAGACCGTCGCGGTCGGCGACCAGGAACCGGATCTGGCGATGTTTCGCGTGGCAACGCGCAGCTTTGCGCCGGCCAACATCGGTTGCGCCCGCCAGGCGCGGCTGCTCGGTTGCGGAATTGCCCGCCACGCCTATCAGCGTGGGCTCCTCGAGATCGCGCGCGCCCTCGCCCATCCGGACGCTGGCCGCTGCGAGCGCTGCGCCGAGCAAACGACGGAGGCAGCGCGCGGCCCCGACTTGTTCATGGATGTGTTGCGCGCGGCTGACCGCGGCTGGATCGCAAATCTGCTGCATGCCGTGTTCGGCCGGCCGCGTTGAACCAGGGTTCTCGTCATGGCCGGGCTTGTCCCGGCCATCCACGTCTTTGCCCTTGCTGATGCCCTAAGACGTGGATGCCCGGGACAAGCCCGGGCATGACGGAGTGGGTGGTTACGCTGCCGCGGTCTCGACCACGGAGCCCACTTTACGCCGCCGCCGCCGATGCCGTGGTGGCGGCGCCGTCGAGCACCGCAATCTCGCCGTAGCCGGCCGCCCCCAGACGCTCGCGCGCCGCCTTGGTGGGCGCCGCACTCTCATCGGCCGCCACCAGCACGGCGCGCGGCGCCAGCCGGTAGAGCCGTTCGACGGCGGCTTCGAAGGTGGCGCCCGCGTCGATGATCACGTGGTCGTAGGTCCGCGCCAACCCCTCGACCAGCATCGCCAGGCGCTGGGAGGCGACGATCGCGACGCCGTCGGCGCCGATACGCCCCGCCCCCACCAGATGGACGCGCGAGAGCTTGTCGCGCGTGATGACGTCGCCGAAGGACGCCGTTCCGCGCACCACGTCGGCCACGCCCGGCGCCTGCGGATCGCTCGAGATCGCGGCGAGGTTGGGCGCCCCGACCGCGAGGTCGATCAGCGCCACGCGGGCGTCGCGGGCCAGCGCCCGCGCCAGCGTGACAGCGCTCAAGGTGGTGCCGACATTGCGCGAGGCGCCGAACACGGCGACCCGCCGCCCGCCCTCCCCGGCGGCGCGCAGGTTGCGCGCCAGCTCCTCGATCGCCACGAAGGGCACGCCCAGCGCCGGATGGGTCGCGACCGCGCTCGGCCGCGAACCCTCGGGCGGCCAGGCCGCCGGCGCCCCGCCGCCCGAATGGCGCATCAGCTCGCCGGTGCAGACGAAGCCCGCGCACACCACCATGGTGGCGAGCGTCGCCACCAGCACGATCGGCATCTTCTTGGGGAAATAGGGCGTGTTGCTGGCGACTGCGCGCGAGATGATGCGGGTGTCGGACGGCGCGTTGCCGATCGTTTCGCGCGCGCTCGCCTCGCGATATTTGGCGAGATAGGATTCGAGCAGCTCGCGCTGCGCCTTGGCCTCGCGGTCGAGCGCACGCAGCTGCACGTCGTCGCCGTTGGCGGAGGCGGCCTGGCGCTTGAGCTGATCGAGATTGGTGCTGAGCGCCTCGACCCGCGCGCCCGAGATCCGCGCGTCGTTCTCGAGCGAGCGGATGAGCTTCTCGGCCTCGCCGGTGATCTGGCGGTCGAGATCGGCAATCTGGGCTTTCAGCTCCTTGATGCGCGGATGCCCGTCGAGCAGGGTCGAGGACTGCTCGGCGAGCTGCCCCTTCAGCGTGACGCGCTGCTCGGACAGCCGGCGGATGATCTCCGAATTGGCGACGTCGGAGGTCTCGATCGGCTCGCCGCGCCGCAGCATGTCGCGGATCAGGCGCGCGCGCGTCTCGGCGTCGGCCTTTTGCGCCCGCGCCGAGCCGAGCTGCGAGTTGAACTCGCCGAGCTGCTGGTTCGACAGCGAGGTGTTGTTGGTGCCGACGAACAGATTGGTCTTGCCGCGGAATTCCTCGGCCTTGGCCTCGGCTTCGGCCACGCGCTTGCGCAGCTTCTCGATCTCGCCCTGCAGCCAGGCGCCGGCCGCCTTGGTCTGCTCCTGCTTCACCTTCTGCTCGAGCGTCAGGTAGCCGTCCGCCACCGCGTTGGTGGCGCGCGCCGCGAGATCGGGATCGGACGACATGAACTCGATCGTGATGACGCGCGAGCGGTCGAGCGGGAAGGCCGTGAGCTTCTCGAAATAGGCTTCCAGCACCCGCTCGGCCGGCGTCATGCGCAGCGGATCGCGCGACACGCCCGCCATCACCAGGGCGTATTTGAGCGGCGATATGCCTTTGAGCACCGGATCGAATTCCGGCAGCTCGTTGAGATTGAGCTTGCGGATCACCTCTGTCGCCACGTCGCGCGAGAGCACGAGCTGGACCTGGCTGGTGAGCGCCTCGACATCGGCCGCCGCACGCTCGACGTTGGATTTCTCCGCCTCCGGGCGCAGGAAGATGTTCTCCCGGCCGTCGAACAGGATGCGCGCTTCCGATTTGTATTGCGGCGTGAGCAGGCTGACCGTCACCGCCGCCAGCGCCGCCACCACCACGGTCGGCAGCACGATGGCGCGCTTGCGCCGCCACAGCGCGCGCCCAAGCGCCCGGATGTCGAGCTCGCCGTCCGCCACATGGGCCGGCCTTTGGGTCGGCCTTTCGGCCGGCGCCGCCTTCGCGCTCGGGGCGACTTTGGCGCCCGGCGCGGACTTTGCGGCCTTCGACTTGAAGAACATTACACTGACCCCGACTCCGGCACGCGTCCCGCCCCATCAAGACCTCATTAGGGTTGCCAGCCGGTTAATGGGGCGGGCGCGCCCATCCCCGCACGGCCTCATGCCCCGCGCAAGCGGGCGTCCAGTACGCCGTGCGCGGGCGATGACGGCCGAGCGGGCGCCGCCCGCCGCCGAAAGCGCCGAAGGCTCGGACCGCGCAGCCGGCTCCGAAAGCTTTCGTTAACCGCGCGCGGTGTCTACTTCAGGCCCATTTGCAGCCGGGCCGCGCCCGCGCTTCATCCATCGGGTGCGCCAATGGGGCAGGCCCGCCTCAGAATAGTCCATGTGGTCCGCGCCCCGATCGGTGGGATCTTTCGCCATATCGTGGATCTCGCCACCGCGCAGGCCGATGCCGGCCATGAGGTCGGGATCGTGTGCGACTCACTGGAAGGCGGCGCCTTCGAGGCCGACGCCATCGCGGCCGTCGCGCCGCGGCTGGCGCTCGGCGCCACGCGGGTGCCGATGCGGCGCCAGGTCTCGCTGTCCGACATGCGCGCGACGCGCGCCCTCTTCCGCCATCTCGGCGCGCTCGCGCCCGACGTCGTCCACGGCCACGGCGCCAAGGGCGGCACTTATGGACGCCTGATCGGCACCTGGCTCGGCCGCAAGCGCCCGATCGCGCGGGTCTACAGCCCGCATGGCGGCAGCCTCCATTATTCCGAGACCTCGACCGAAGGGCGTTTCTATTTTGCGGCCGAGCGCCTGCTTGAACGGGCGACCGATGCGCTGGTCCATGTCAGCACCTACGAGGCCGAGACCTATCGCCGCAAGGTCGGGGTTCCGCGCCGCCGCGCCGTCGTGATCCGCAATGGGTTGCGTGCCGAGGAGTATCGGCCGGTCGTGCCGGCCCCCGATGCGCGCGACCTTCTGTTCCTGGGCATGATCCGGGACCTCAAGGGCATCGACGTCTTTCTAGAAGCGCTGGCGCTCCTTCAAACGAAACACGGCCGTGCCGCCACGGCCCATGTGGTGGGGCAGACGGAGGACGTCACGCCCTGGCGCGACCTCGCGCGTTCGCTCGGGATCGCGGACCGCGTCGCGTTCCATGCCCCCAAGCCGACCCGTGAGGCTTTCGCGATGGCGCGCGCCCTTGTGGTGCCGTCGCGCGCCGAGTCCATGCCCTATGTGGTGCTGGAGGCGATCGCCGCCGCCCTGCCCCTGGTGGCGACGCGGGTGGGCGGCATTCCCGAAATCTTCGGGCCGCGCGCCGACGACCTGGTGCCGCCCGGCGACCCGGATGCCCTCGCGGCCGCGATCGACGCACTTTTGGCCGATCCCGCGCGCGCCGCCCGGGACGCCCAGGCGCGCCGCGACTGGCTGATGCCCCGCTTCAACATCGGCCTCATGCAGGACCAGGTCGGCGCGCTCTACGACGACATTCTCGCCGGCAAGCACGCCCGTCGCGGCGCGCGCGCGCCCGCCGATGCGCTGCGGACACGCGCCTGACCCTCCTGCGTCAAAGGAAGCGCCGACGCGATCAACCGGATGACGCAGCCGGCCGACCTGGACAGCGCCGGCCGGCTGCGTGCATCAATGGACGCGTGTCGCTCACGGACGAACGCGAATGACCGTCTTCCCCGCGCGTCGCTCGGTCGCGTTGAAGGTGGCGACGGCATCGTCGAGGGCCGAGACGTTGCCGATGTTCGTCCGCAGTCGTCCGTCCCGCACCCGCTGGACGATCTCACTCAGTTGGGCACGATCGGACTCGACAACGAAGTCGACCGCCAGGCCGTCGGCGGGCCGCGCCTCGG
>DATBBS010000660.1:0-2452 GCA_036270895.1 Xanthobacteraceae bacterium | reverse complement strand
CCGCGCTTGAGCCATTCCGACAGCGGCATCTTGCGGTCGGGATCGGCGAGCGTGCAGTCGACGTCGGCCGGCACGCGCACCTCGTAGGCCCACGGCTTGTCGCGCTCCCAGCCCTCGCCGACCAGCTGCTTGGCGGCCGAGGCCAGCGCGTCGGGCACCGAACGCCAGATGTCGACCTTGCCGTCGCCGTCGAAATCGACGCCATACTTGTAGAATTCCGAGGGCAGGAACTGGGTCAGCCCCATGGCGCCGCCCCAGGACGAGCGCATGTCGCTGCGCGGGATGCCGTCCTGCAGCATCTTCAGCGCCCAGAGGAGCTGGTCGCGGAAGTAATCCTTGCGCCGCCCCGTATAGGCCTGCGTGGCGACCATCTGGATCGCGTCGCGCCCGCCGTAATGCGTAGAGTAGTCGCTTTCGCGGCCCCAGATCGCCAGCACGACGGGCCCCGGCACGCCGAACTCCTTCTCGATGCGGGCAAACACGTCGCGATACTGCTCGCGCAGCTTGCGGCCGCGCTCGGTGAGACGCGTGAACGAGGACTCTTTGAGGTAGTCGGCCGGCGTCTGCACGAATTCGGGCTGGCCGGGCGGCGGCTGGACGCGGCCGGGAATCGCCAGATCGGGCAGCGACAGATCGGGCTCGAGGCCGCGCGCGGCGTTGTCGAAGGTTGCCCGCGACACGCCGAACTTCTGGGCCTCGGGCCACACCGACTGAAGCCAGGCGTCGAACGCCGCATCGGCATGCGCCGGCGCGACGGCCGCGAGCGCAACCAGCCAGGCCGCCAGGATCAGATGCGAAAGTTTCATCAAGGCCCGGGTCATGCGCTCATCAATGCGACGAAGCGGGACGCGAGCGCAAGTAGCTCTCCGCCGCCGCGCGCGCCTCCGCCGGCAATGAGCCCGCGCGGGCGAGGAGGACAAAGCACGGATCGGCGGCGGCATGCCTGATTTTCAGCAGCGGCGCATAGACGTCGGAACAATAGAACGCCACCGCGTCGGCGGCAGCCGGGAACTCGATGATCACGGCGCGGTCCGGTACGAAATCGCCGCCCATCGGCGTCACCGTTCCGCCGCGTGCGAGGAAGCGGCCGCCGAAGCTTTGCACCACGGCCGCGACCTGCTCCGCATAGGGCCGAAACCCTTCCGGGTCGTGCATGTGATGCGCCCCGATCACGAAGGCCGCGCCGGCGCCCGGATCGGCCAGCGCCTCGACCGCGTAGGCGCCGAGTCCGCTTATCTTGCGGCGGATGCCGTCGATGGCGTCATCGTCAAGCCGGGCGATGACGGGCGTTCCCAGGACCCACGGTCCCTCGACAACGATGACCTCGCCGCCCGCCACGATGTCGGCAGGATTGATCCTGGCGTGGTCGATCGCGGGCCGCCCGGCAACGAGATACTTCAACGGGAGAACTTCTTGTATTTGATCCGGTGCGGGATGGTCGAATCCGTCCCCAGCCGGCGCATCTTGTCGGCCTCGTAATCCTGGAAGTTGCCCTCGAACCACTCGACATGGCTCTCGCCCTCGAAGGCCAGCATGTGGGTCGCGATGCGGTCGAGGAACCACCGATCATGGCTGATGATGACGGCGCAACCGGCGAAATCCTCCAGCGCCTCCTCGAGCGCCCGCAGGGTATCGACGTCGAGATCGTTGGTGGGCTCGTCGAGCAGCAGCAGGTTCGCGCCCGTCTTGAGCATCTTGGCGAGATGCACGCGGTTGCGCTCGCCGCCCGACAGGTTGCCGACCTTCTTCTGCTGATCGGCGCCCTTGAAGTTGAAGGCGCCGCAATAGGCGCGCGAGTTGACCTCGCGCTTGCCGAGCTGGAGCTGGTCGAGCCCGCCGGAAATCTCCTGCCAGACGCTCGCGCCGGCATCGAGCGAATCGCGCGACTGGTCCACATAGCCGAGATGCACCGACTCGCCGATCTTGATCGTTCCGGCGTCGGGCTTCTCCTGGCCGGTGATCATGCGGAACAGCGTGGTCTTGCCGGCGCCGTTCGGGCCGATGACCCCGACGATGCCGCCGGGCGGCAGCTTGAAGGTGAGGTCGTCGATCAGGAGGTTGTCGCCATAGCCTTTCGTGAGGCCGGTGAACTCGACGACATTCTGCCCGAGCCGCTCGGTCACCGGAATGACGATCTGCGCGGTCGCGGGTCCCTTCTCGCTCGCCTTCGCCAGCAGCTCCTCGTAGCGCTGGTAGCGCGCCTTGGATTTCGCCTGCCGCGCCTTGGGCGAGGCCGAGATCCACTCCTGCTCGCGCTCGAGGGTCTTCTGGCGCGATTCCTCCTCGCGGCCCTCCTGCTCGAGCCGCTTCTGCTTCTGCTTGAGCCAGGAAGAATAATTGCCCTCGTAGGGAATGCCCTTGCCGCGGTCCAGCTCGAGGATCCAGCCCGTCACGTTGTCGAGGAAGTAGCGGTCGTGGGTCACGATCAATATGGCGCCCGGATATTTGCGCA
>DATBBS010000659.1:0-10772 GCA_036270895.1 Xanthobacteraceae bacterium | reverse complement strand
CTCATGTGGCGTTGCTCCGTTTGAGCATGATCTTTTCCGAGAGCCGGATTCCACTTTTCGGGATCATGCTCTTACCGGTCGATCACGAGTTCGTCGGAGCGCGCGCGCGATACGCACACCATGATGTTGGTAGCGTGCTCGCTTTCGGAGAGCACGAGGTCGCGGTGGTCCGCCTCCCCGGCGATGAGCCGGGTGCGGCAGGTGCCGCAGGTGCCGCTTTCGCACGAGCTCGGCACGGCCAGCCCCTTGAGGCGCAAGGCCTCGAGGATGGTGGTTCCGGCCGGCACCTCGACCGTCCCGCCGCTGCGCGCAAGGCGCACCGTGAACGGCTTGTCGTCCGCTTTGCGCTCCGCCGCTTCGGTGAAGGCCTCGAAATGCACCGCGGAGGGCGACCAATGGCCGGTCATGTCGCGCACCGCCTGCATCAGGCCGCGCGGCCCGCAGCAATAGAGCTGCCGCCCCTGCGGCTTCTCGACGATCGGCCACAGGTCGAGCGCGCGCGCGAGGTCGCCCTGGTCGTGATGGATGACGACCTGACCGCGGAACTCCGGCCCCGACAGCTCGTCGCGGAAGGCCGTCACGGCGAGCGAGCGCGTGCAGTAATAGAGCTTGAAGCGGCCGCCCGTCGCCTTGAGCTGGCGGATCATCGCCATGATGGGCGTGATGCCGATGCCGCCCGCCACGAACAGATAGCCCGCCGCGCTCTTGACCAGCGCAAAATTGTTGGCGGGCGCCGAGACCGCGAGTTCGCTGCCGGGCTGCACGTCGCGGATCATGCTTTCCGTACCGCCGCGGCCGCCATCCGCTTCGCGCTTGACCGCCACGACGTAGCGATCCCGCTCGGCCGGGTCGTTGCACAGCGAATATTTGCGGATCAGGCCGTTGGGGACCCTGACCGAGACATGCGACCCGGCGGAGAATTCCGGCAGCTCCGCGCCCGACGGGTCGCGCAGCTCGAACAGATGGATGTCCTCGGCGACCGGCTCGGCGCGCGCGACGCGCAGCGGCCTCATGGCCGGATCGGGGCTGCCGGGGGTGGCAGAGGACATCGCTCGCCTTTGCGTGGGGTCGCCGGGCGCAATACTTAGAGGGCTAATGATCGGGGTTCAAGCGCTTCCGGTTGATTCCGCAATGCACAAAAGGGCGCGGTAAATTCTCGACAGTGGCGCGCCTTCCCGGTAATCTTAGATCGCTAAGCTTTATCGCGCCAAGCCCCGCTCTGCCGGAGGATCCCCATGATCACGTCCGAAGAAAACGACCTCCTGTGCCGTGTCGAGGGCGACGCGCCCATGGGCCAGCTCATGCGCCGGCACTGGATCCCAGCCTGCATGTCGGAGGAGGTGGCCGAGCCCGACGGAGCCCCGATCGCGGTCCGGCTGCTGGGCGAGGATCTGGTGGTGTTCCGCGACACCGACGGCCGGCTCGGCGTGCTCGACGAATATTGCCCGCACCGCCGCGCCTCGCTCGTGGTCGGTCGCAACGAGGAATGCGGGCTGCGCTGCCTCTATCACGGCTGGAAATTCGACGTCGAAGGCAACGTGGTCGAGATGACGTCGGAGCCGGCGGAAAGCGGCTTCACCGCCAAGGTCAAGCACAAGGCCTATCCGGCGCGCGAGGCCGGCGGCTTCGTGTGGACCTATATGGGGCCGGCCGAGACCATGCCGGAATTCGAGCCCCCGTCCTTCGCGCCGACGCCGGACGCGCGGGTGAGCATCCGCAAGATCAAGGTGAGGGCGAACTGGGCGCAGATCACCGAGGGGCAGATCGATTCCGCCCACAGCTCGAGCCTGCACTCCTCCGACATGGTGCCGGCGCGCGTCGACGGCGCCAAGGCGACGGACCAGACCTGGCTGCGTCCCTCGACCGACCGGGCGCCGCGCTTCCAGGTGCAGCACACCAGCTTCGGCTTTCGTTATGCGGCAATCCGGCGCCCGATCCAGAACGCCAACACGCATGATTATGTGCGCACCACGGTGTTCGTGGCGCCCTTCACGTCGCTGATCCCGCCCAACAACCTGCACAACGTCACCACCGTGCTGGCGCCGATCGACGACCGCAACACGGATTTCTACTTCATCGCCTGGAATGGACCCGACAAGCCCGGTATCGACCAGGAAGCGTGGCGCAAGTTCAATGTCGCCCAGGTCGGGATCGACGTCGACGAGGGCTACCGCAACAAGCGCACGCGCCAAAACACCTACCTGCAGGACCGCCAGGCGATGAAGCTCGGCAACTTCACCGGCATCGCGGGCATCCCCAACCAGGACATCGCCATGTGGGAAACCATGGGGCGAGACGGCATTGTCGACCGCACCAAGGAACGGCTGGGCGCGAGCGACATCGCGGTGGTCGAATTCCGCCGCCTGATGATCGATGCGGCGCGCCGCATGCGCGACACCGGCGTGGCGATCGGACGCACCACCCCGCATATTCCCCATGCCAAGATCAGCTCGTTCGAAGGGATCGTGCCGAAGACGACCGACTGGCGCACGCTCGGCGTCGCCCCCGAGGAACTCGGGCTGCGGGACGATCAGGAGCGCGTCGCCTGACTGCGCCCAAGTCCGTCGCAAGAACGGACGGCGCCGAATTTGTGGGAGGAATGAATGAGACTGCTGACCAGGCTCGGGGCGCTTGCGGCCGCGCTGTGCGTGACGATGTCCGGGCCGGCGACGCGCGCCGAGGACCAGCTCAAGCTGGCGATCGGCCAGCGCGGCAATTGGGACACATCATTCGCGGAAATCGGGCAGCGCGCCGGCATCTTCAAGAAGCACGGGCTCGCGCTCGAGATCGTCTATACCCAGGGCAGCGGCGAGACCCAGCAGGCGGTCATCTCCGGCGGCGTCGACGTCGGCATCGCGGTCGGCGTCATGGGCACGCTCAGCGCCTTCGCCAAAGGCGCGCCGGTGCGCATCATCGGCGCCGAGGCGACGGGGGCCGGCGACCTCTACTGGTACGTCAAGGCCGACTCGCCCATCCGCAAGTTCACCGACATCGCCGAGAACCACACCATCGCGTATTCGACCAACGGCTCCTCGACGCATGGCATCGTCACCGCTTTCGTCAAGCAATTCGGCCTCAGGGCCAAAATGGTGGCCACCGGCAGCCCATCCTCGACGCTCACGCAGGTGATGTCCGGCCAGGTCGACGTCGGCTGGTCGGCGCCGCCCTTCGGGCTCGACCAGATCGACCAGGGGCAGATCCGCGTGCTCGGCAACGGCAACGATGCCGCCGTCTTCAAGGGCCAGACCGTCCGCCTGATGGTGGTGACCGCGCAGACCCTGCAGGCGCGCAAGCCGGTCATCGAGCGCTTCATGAAGGCCTATCGCGAGGCGATCGATTGGACCTATGCGGATCCGACCGCGCTCAAGGCCTATGCGGACTGGCTGGGAATCACCGAAGCGAAGGCCAAGCGCACGCGCGACGACTTCTTCCCCAAGGAAGCGGTCAATCCCGACAAGATCACCGGGCTCGACATCATCGTGCATGATGCTGTCGAGCTGAAGTACACGACCGCGCCGCTCAGCAAGGAGCAGCTTGCGGAGCTGATCCAGATTCCGCCGCGCTGAGCGCGGTCATCGCAAACCCCGTCCAAGGGAAGGCGTCCGGAGTAACCACCGATGGCCAGGCGGCCGTTCAAGGAAATCATCGCGCGCCTCGCGCTTCTGATCGGCGTGCTGGCGGGATCGGCGGCGCAAGCCCAGGCGCCCTATCCGAACCAGAGCATCAGGTTCCTGGTGCAGGCGGCCGCGGGCGGCTTGCCGGACACCGTCGCCCGTATCGTCGCGCGGCGGCTGCAGGAGCAGCTCGGCCAGTCGGTCGTCGTCGAGAACCGCCCGGGCGCGAATGGCGGGGTCGCGGCGGCCACGCTGACGACCGCGCCGGCCGACGGCTACACCTTCATGGTGACCGACGGCTCGGTCATTTCGATCAATCCGGTCCTCTACAACCGCCTGCCTTACAATCCGGAAGATCTGGTGCCGGTCGCGCTCCTGGCGCGGGCGCCGCTTTTCCTCGCCGCCCATCCCAAGGTCCCGGTCCGCACCATGGCGGAATTCATCGCCTATGCGAAGGCCAACCCGGGCAAGCTCAACTATGGATCGTCGGGTGTCGGCAGCACGCATCACCTGACGATGGAAGCCGTCAAGGCCGCCCTCAAGCTGCAGATGACCCATGTGCCGTTCAAGGGAACGGGCGAGTCGGTGCCCGCCCTGCTCGGCGGCCATGTCGACGTGGCATTTTCGGCCTATCCGTCGCTCAGCGGCGCGATCGAGACCGGACGCGTCACGCTGCTCGCCAACAATGCCGCCCAACGCTCGGCCCAGGCGCCCGACATCCCACCGGTCGCCGATTATGTGCCGGGTTTCGACTTTGCGCCGATCATCGGGCTGATGGCGCGCAGCGGCACGCCGCAGGCGATCATTCGCCAGGTCGCCGCCGAGGCGGTCGCCCTGGTGAAGGAGCCCGACATGATCCGCCAGTTCGCGGTCGCCGGGATCGAGCCGGTCGGGGCCGGGCCGGAGGACTATGGGCGGGCGCTGAAGGACGAGGTGGCGCGCGTGGCCGATGTCGTGAAGGTCGCCGGCATCACGCCGCAATAGGCTGCGTGTCGCGTTCGGGCCGTTCACGCGCCCTCGCGCGGCGGCGCGACCACATCGGGGATCGCGCCGGCCAGATTGTTGACGGTGTTGCTGAACGCATTGACGGCGACGATCGCGGCAATTTCCACCATGGCGGCATCGTCGAAGCCGGCGTCCCGCATGTTCGCGAGATCGGCTTCCGCGAGGTGCCCACCCGACGCGAGCAACGCGCGGGCGAAACGCAGGGCTGCCGCGGCCGCGGGCTGCACCGACCCGGCGTCGCGCGCCGCATCGAGCTCGCCATCCGGCAGCCCGGCCGCGCGCCCATACTCCATATGGGCCGCCAGGCAGCAGCCGCAGCGGTTGGCCTCGGCGACTGCAATGCCGATCCGCTCGCGCAGCTGGACCGGCAACGCGCCCTTTGCGAGCGCGCCGCTCAAGCCCAGGTAACCCGCGAGAGCGGCCGGCGAGTGAGCCAGCACGCGCATCAGCATCGGCAGGCGGCCGAGCCGTTTGCGAACGCCGTCCAGCAACACCTTGACGGGACCGACGGCCGTCGCGGGATCGATCGGTGCAATGCGCATCTCGAACTTACTCCGCCTTGATGTGCGCGTCGGCCACGACTTTCTTCCAGCGCGCGATCTCCGATTTGATCTGATCCGCATAGGCGGCCGGCGTGTTGACCGACGGCACGAAGCCGAGGATCGCGAGGTGCTCCACGACGTCGGGCAGCGCAAGGACCGCGGTGATCTCGCGGTTCAGGAGATCGACGATCTCCTTTGGGGTGCCGGCCGGCGCCAGCACACCCTGCTGGGTATCGGCCGCCATCTCGGGAAATCCAGCCTCGACGATGCTCGGCACGTCGGGCAGGGCCGGAGACCTGGTCGCGCTCAGGATCGCGAGTGCGCGCAGCTTGCCTTCCTTGATCAGCTGCGCGGCCGGCGACAGGACGATGAAAGCGATCGGCGTGTGACCGCCCATCGCGGATTGCATCGCGGGCGCCGAGCCGTTGAACGGCACGTGAACGAGATCGGCGCCGGTCAGCAGATGAAAGATCTCGCCGGACAGATGCGGCGTCGTCCCGATGCCCGCCGACGCGAAGTTGTAGGTGCCGGCGCGCGACTTGACGAGCGCGGCAAGCTCCTTGACGTCCTGCGCCGGAACGGAAGGGTTGACCACCAGCACATTGGGCACGTTGACGGCGAGCGTGATGGGCGCAAAATCCTTGACCGGATCGTAAGGGATCTTGTCGTAGAGCGACGGGTTGACCGTGAAGCTGGTTGACACCAGCACGAGCGTGTAGCCGTCGGGCGTCGCATGCGCGGCGTTGCCCATGCCGATGTTGCCGCCGGCGCCGGGCTGGTCCTCCACATAGAACTGCCGGCCGAGACGTTCGCCGAGCTTCTGCGCCAGCACGCGCGCCAGGATGTCGGCCGGGCCGCCGGGCGCGAACGGAACGATGATGCGCACCGGGCGGGCCGGGTAGTCCTCAGCCTGGACGTATGGCACGGTCGCGAGCAACGCGGCGACGGCGCCGAGGGCCGCAACGACGCCGACGGCACGACGACGTATGCGATTGAAAATCCGTTTCATGTCCAATCCTCACCTCGAGATGAAGGCCGCCGCCCGGCGGCCTTCATCATGACGCTCCATACGGTCGGCTTCAATTCGCCAGCCCTTCGACGGCCCACGAGCGGAAGCTCGACGACTTGTCGCGCAGCGCGGCCAGCTCCTTCTGCGGCGCGCCGCGCCACGCCTGCATCTTCTCCATGCTGTCGAACACATAGATCGTCGTGCGCTGGTGCGGCGCCGAGCCCGAAATCGTCTCGGTCTTGCCGCCGCGCGCCAGAAAACGGCCGCCGAACGATGCGACCAAGTCGCCTTGCCGATCGGCGTAGGTCTTGAAGCCGGCCGGGTCGCTCACGTCGATCTCGTTGATCACATAGACGGGCGCCCTGGCCTGGGCGTGGATGCTCTGGATCGCCGTCGCGCCGAGCGCGGCGCCGGCCAGGGTCGCAAGAGCGAGCTTGTGGATCACGGTCATGGGTCTCTCCATCGGGTTGTCGTAGCGGGCGCCATCACGGCGACATGCCTTTGGTAGACGGCGCCACTATAATCGGAATGGTCAAAATTGAAATAGTGATATAAGATTGACTTATGGCTCGGCGAATCACGGACTGGGACGACCGCCTCGGCCGGCGTCTCAAGCTGCGCGACCTTCACATCCTTCTTTCGGTCGTCGAGGTCGGCAGCATGGCAAAAGCCGCTTCTCGCCTCGGGATCACCCAGCCCGCCATCTCGCAGGCCGTCGCCGATCTCGAGGTCACGCTCGGCGTTCGCCTGCTCGATCGCGGTCCTCGTGGGGTCGCGCCGACCATCTATGGCGAAACGCTGCTGCGTCGCGGCGTCGAAGCGTTCGACGTCCTCAAGCAAGGCATCCAGGACATCGAATTTCTCGCCGATCCCGCCTCGGGCGAGGTCTGGGTCGGCGCTTCGGAATCCTACGTGGCGGGGGGATTCCTGGCGGCGATCCTCGGCCGGCTGGCGCAGCGGCATCCCGGCGTGACGATCCACGTGGTCGAGGCCAACACTGCAGCCCTTCAGTTCCAAGAGCTGCGCGACCGCAAGGTCGATCTCATGCTGGGCCGGATTTCCGGGCCGATCGTCGACGACGACCTGCAGGTCGAGGTCATCTTCGAGGAGCCGATCCTGGCGGTCGCCGGACGGCAGAATCCCCTGCTTCGCCGCCGCCGCGTCGACCTCGCCGATCTGGCCGGCGAGCCGTGGATCCTCGCGCCGCCCAACACCGCGGTCCGCGATCTCGTCGCGGGCGCATTCCGGGCGGAGGGATTGGAGCCGCCGCGTCTCGGCGTCACCACCTATTCGATGCAGCTGCGCCTGCAATTGCTCACGAGCGGCCGATATCTCACGGCGTTTCCGCAATCGCTGTTGCACTACAATGCCGACCGCTGGGCGATCAAGGCCTTGCCGGTCCGGCTCGGCCCGCCGTTGCCGGTCGCGATGATTACCTTGAAGAACCGGACGCTCGGCGGCGCGGCGCAACTGTTCATGGACAATGTGCGAGCAGCAACGAAGGACATGCGCTCGGCCCACAAATCCTGAACGAGCAGCGACGCAAGTCGGGGCTGCGGTCCCGGCCGCTCGACCGCTTCCTGTCGGTCTGATACGTCCTTCGCCATGAATGAGCAGAAACCCGGCAGCCAAGTCCGCTTGACCAGATCCGATCTCACCGGTTTCGCCACCGCGATCTTCACGGCGGCCGGCGTCGAGCCCGCGATGGCCGCCGCCTGGGCGCAGGGCGTGGTGTGGGCGAATCTGCGCGGCGTCGACTCGCACGGGGTGATCCGCATTCCGCGTTACGTCGATCTCCTGAAGAAGAAGGCCATCAATCCCCGCCCCGCCATGCGGGTCGAGCGGCGTTCCGGCGCGATCGCGGTGCTGGATGCGGATCGCGCGCCGGGCGTCATCGGCATGACCCGGGCGATGGATGAGGCCATCGGCTGCGCCAAGGCGGTGCATATCGGCTGGTGCGCGGCGCGCAACGTGACCCATGCGGGCGCGGTCGGGTATTTCGCGCTGCAGGCGGCGCGCGAGGGCATGGCCGGCATCGTGATGACGGCGTCCGGACCGCTGATGGCTTATCACGGGGCGCGCGTCGCCGGCGTGTCGACCAATCCGATCGCCATCGCGGTTCCGGGCAAGAAGCGCCGGCCTCTGCTGCTCGACATGTCGACCTCGACGGTCGCCAACGGCAAGGTGCTGGCCGCCAAGGACAAGGGCGAACCGGTGCCGCTCGGCTGGGGGCTCGACGCGGAGGGCCGCGACACCACCGACGCAAAGAAGATCGCAACCCTGCTGCCGCTGGGCGGACCGAAAGGCTCGGGCCTCTCGCTGATGATCGAGTGCCTGGCGAGCCTTGCGGTCGGCAGTCCGCTGATCTCGCTCGCGCTGTCGGGCGGCCTTGCCGACAATCCGTTCCTCAACGCCATCGCGATCGCGGTCGACCTGCGGGCGATCGGCGATCTCGACGCCTTCACGGGCGAGGTCGACCGCCTCGGCGACGCCATCACCGGGCTGCCGCGGGCCGCCGGCATCGAGCGCATCCTGCTGCCGGGCGAGCGCGGCGACGCCATCCTGGCGGAGCGCGAGGCGTCGGGAATTCCAGTGCCGGCCGGCACCTGGAAGCGGCTGGTGGCGGCGGCGGAAGGGTTGGGAGTAAAAGCGCCACATTAACTCATTGTCATTGCGAGCGAAGCGAAGCAATCTCGGCAGCATGTGTATGACGCGGAGATTGCTTCGGCGTGCTTCGCACGCCTCGCAATGACAGAGTTATTCCCTCGCATCATGCGACGAGATCGCGATCCGGCACGGCTTGTCCGAACGGTTGCTCCACGCGTGGTTGGTGCCGCGCTGCACCACCGTGTCGCCGGCCGTGAGGAGGACCTCTTCGGTGTCGAGCACCAGGGTCACCTCGCCGTCGAGGATCAGGCAGAAGTCCAAGCTGCGCGTCTTCTGCATGTAGGGATGCGGCGCGCTCGGCGCGTAAGTGGACGCGTGCGGCGAGCCCATCTGTTGGAAGAAGGCCGCCACCTCGGAGGCGCCGACCTTGCGGCGCCAGGAGTCGTCGGGCGGAATGGTGACGATGCGGCACAGCGAGCCGCACGGCGGCGGCTCGAGCGCATGCGGCAGATCGACGATGTCGCGGAATTTTCCGATTTTTACGGGCGACGAGCTCGTCACCCAGATCCGCGTCGATTCGAATCCCGGCCGCGCCGGATCGCCACGCGTATCGGGCGCCGGACCGTCGGCGATCGCCTGCGACGTGCCGCGCGCATTGTCGATGGTGACGATGCGGCGAACCGGTCTGGCAGCACGCGTCATGGCGTGTCCTCGAACTTTCCGCCCATCATGACGAAGGCCATCAGGCTGCCGGCGCGCGGATTGGTCCAGCCGTGCCAGTTGCCGAGCTGCACCACGACGTCACCCGGACGCATGACGATCTCGCCGGAATCGAGGACGAGCACGCGCTCGCCTTCCAGCACGATGCCGTAGTCGACGGTTTCCGATTTGTGGATCGGCGCGCTGAAGCAATTCTGCCCCCCGCGGGTCCAAACGCCGTCGGGCCGCTGGCGCGGCTCGTGCAAGGCGACGTGGCCCGGATCCTTGGCGGGATCGTAATCCGCCGGCTTCGCCGGCGACTGCACGATGCGCAGATGGCCGCCGCCGTGCGGCGGCTCGAAATGGAAAGGAAGATTGCCGTCATCGCGTTCGCCCGTGATGACGGCCGGCGAGGATTCATAAACCCACACGTCCGTCATGCAGGTCCCCCGGCTGATGGCCCCGGGATTGACGTTGGGTGCGGCGCTGTCGAACAACACGCGCGAGCGGCCCTGCGCGTCATTGCCGGTGACGACGCGGCGGATCGGCTTTATTCCATCGGGGTCCATTCGATCAGGCATGGGTTTCCTTCGCGGTTCTGGAGTCTGTATATAGCGCGCCCGGTTCGGGCAAAGGGAGAGACCGCATGAGGGTGTTTCGGTGGGGCCGGGCGGCCGCGGCGATCGCGATCAGCGCCGTCATCGCGTTGGTGTCGGCCAGTTTCGCACAGGCGCAGAATTTTCCCAACCGGCCGGTCCGGATCATCGTGGGTCCGAGCCCGGACGTGTTCGCGCGCGTCATCGCGGAACACTTGCAGGAAGCCTGGGGACAACCGGTCGTCGTCGAGCCGCGCCCGGGCGGCGGCGGCAAGATCGCGGTCTCGTCCGTGACGAGCGCCGCGCCGGACGGACATACGCTGCTGTTCGCAACGCCCACCTTCACGCTGGCGACCGCGATGAAGCTCGCGACCTACGACTTCGCCAAGGACCTCGAGCCCGCCGCCCTGATCGGGCTGATCGCCTATGCGATGGTGGTCAATCCGGCCGTGCCGGCGAATTCGGTCGCCGATCTGGTGGCGCTCGCCAAGGCCAAGCCCGGCGAGATCAACTGTGCGTCGGCCGGCAACGGCACCGTTCCGCATCTCGCCTGCGAGACCTTCAACAAGGCGGCGGGCGTCCAGGTGGTGCACGTGCCGTTTCGCGACGTGAACTCCGCCATGATGGGCACGGTCGGCGGCCATGTGCAGATGTTCGTCGCGGTGTCGACCGTCGCCAAGCAGCAGATCCAGGCCGGCAC
>DATBBS010000658.1:0-6144 GCA_036270895.1 Xanthobacteraceae bacterium | reverse complement strand
ACCCGCGGGCATCATCACCGCCGCTCTCCTGGTCATCGGCGACGAGATCCTGTCCGGGCGCACCAAGGACAAGAACATCGGCCACATCGCCGAATATCTCACCAATATCGGCATCGACCTGCGCGAGGTCCGGGTGGTGCCTGATGTCGAGGAGGAGATCGTGTCGGCGCTCAATGCGCTGCGGTCCCGTTACACCTACCTCTTCACCACCGGCGGGATCGGGCCGACCCATGACGACATCACGGCCGATTGCGTCGCCAAAGCCTTCGGGGTCGCGATCGACTACGACCCGCGCGCCGTCGCGATCATGAAGGAACGCTTTGACCAGATGGGCACCCAGATGAACGAGGCGCGCATGCGCATGACGCGCATCCCGGCCGGCGCCGAGCTCGTGCTCAACAAGGTGTCGGCCGCGCCCGGGTTCCGGATCGGCAACGTGATCGTCATGGCGGGCGTGCCGTCGATCATGCAGGCCATGCTCGACGAGGTGGCGCCCAAGCTCGCGACCGGCGCCAGGATGATGTCCGAGACGGTGCGGGCTGACACCCGCGAAGGCGACATCGGCACCGAGCTCGGCGCTGTCGCCAAGGAGCATCCCGACGTCATGATCGGCAGCTATCCCTTCGTCGACGAGCGCGGCCCCAACACCAACATCGTGGTGCGGGCGCGCGCACCCGAAAAGCTCGCCGCCGCCAAGGCCGCCGTCGAGGCGATGTTGGCGAAGGTGCGGCCGACGATTGCGCGGTGAGCGCCGCGAGCACCGCGCCGCCTCTCCCCGCAAGCGGGGAGAGGGAGCGCGGGCGCAGGGCCCTGGAAGCCTGCCATCGGCCCGACACCATTTGGTGCCACCTCAACGCCGAAATCGCCCCCACTCCATGGAGCCGCCCATGAGCACCGCCCGCACCCGCCGCCGCTTTGTGATGACCGGTGCCGCGACCGGTCTCGTGCTCGGCATTGACGGAGCTTTGGGCGGTCCATCCTGGGGGCAGGCCGGCCTCGCCCCAACGCCCGCCTGCCATGACGGCGACGAGCCGACGCCGCGCCAGACCGAAGGGCCGTTTTTCAAGCCGCGCTCGCCCGAGCGCGCCGATCTGGTCGAGCCCGGCATGAAGGGCCGTCCGATCGAGCTCACCGGCTTCGTGCTCGACCCGGCCTGCAAGCCCATGGCGCATGCGCTGCTCGATCTCTGGCAGGCCGACGACGCCGGCGATTACGACAACACGGGTTTCCGGCTGCGCGGCCACCAGTTCACCGACGCGCAGGGACACTACCGCTTCCGCACCATCGTGCCGGCGGTCTACCCCGGCCGCACCCGTCACTTTCACCTGAAGGTTCAGCCGACGGGCGGAAGGCTCTTGACCACGCAGCTCTATTTCCCCGACGAGCCGGCGAACCGCCGCGACGGCCTGTTTCGCAAGGAGCTGCTGATGCGCCTCGCCCAGGCCGGCCAGGCGGTCGACGCCCGGTTCGATTTCGTGCTCGACAACCGCTAGAATCTTCGCCGGCATGAGCTTGATTCGCCGACTTTTTCTTGTCGCGCTCGGCGCGCTCCTGGTCGCGCCCGCGCTGCCGCGTCCCGCGCTCAGCCTCGACTTCACCGAGCTCGGGGTGGTGTTCGTGCATGGCAAGGGCATGTGGCCGGGCGCCTTCGACGGCGGCCTCGTCAACCTCCTGCGCGAGGCCGGCGCCAAGGTGGCGACACCCGGGATGCCATGGAGCTTCACCCGGATTTACGCGGCGAGCTACCAGGAGGGCTTGCGCGAGATCGACGCCGCCGTCGCCGACGTGAAACAGCAGGGCGCGACCCAGATCGTCATCATCGGCCACAGCCTCGGCGCCAACGCGGCGATCGGCTACGCGGCCTCGCACGGCCCCTTGGCGGCGGTGGTCGCGATCGCGCCCGGTCATCTGCCGGAGGTCGAGGGCCTGCGCGGCCGCACCCATGAGGCGCTGGTCACCGCGGCGCAGCTGGTGGCGGCCGGCAAGGGCGACGTGCGGCACTCGTTTCCCGACGCCATCCAGGGCGTCCCGACCTCGGTGATGGCGACGCCCTTCGTCTATATGAGCATGTTCGATCCCAACGGTCCGGCCGTGATGCCGAAGAACGCCGCCGCGATGCCGGCCGTGCCCTTCCTGTGGGTGGCGGGCACATTCGATCCGATCTCGCGGCAAGGCCGCAAATATGCCTTCGACCTCGCCGCCAAGGACCCGCGCAGCCGCTATGTCGAGGTCTTCGCCGGCCACCTTTCGACCCCGCGCATCGCCCGCACCACCATCGTGCGCTGGCTCAAGTCGCTGTGAGGCGGCGGCGCTTTGTGAATAACCGCGCTGGCTTTTTGCGGGCCGCCGCAACAGAATTGCCGCGCCTTCACGGGGAAACAAAATGCCGCCGAACATGCCGGAAAAGCACTTTCCGGTTTCCTGGGACGAATTCCACCGCGACGCGCGCGCGCTCGCCTGGCGGCTCGCCGCCGCCGGTCCGTTCCAGGCGATCGTGGCGATCACGCGCGGCGGCCTGGTGCCGGCCGGCATCGTGGCGCGCGAGCTCGGCGTGCGGGTGATCGAGACCATCTGCGTGGCGAGCTACGACCACATCAACCAGGGCGAACTGCGCCTGCTCAAGCCGGTGGCCGACGGCATCCTGGCGCTCGGCGGGCAGGGCGTGCTGATCGTCGACGATCTGGTCGACACCGGCCGAACCGCCAAGCTGGTGCGCGAGGCGTTGCCCAAGGCGCATTTCGCCAGCGTCTACGCCAAGCCACTGGGCAAGCCGATGGTCGACACCTTCATCACGGAAGTCTCGCAGGACACCTGGATCTTCTTCCCCTGGGACACCGGCCTCGCGTTCCAGCCGCCCATCAAGGAGGGCAGCGAGTAGCGAGTGATCTAGATCGTCATGGCCGGGCTTGTCCCGGCCATCCACGTCTTGCTTGCTGAGACGCCGAACAGGCGTGGATGCCCGGCACAAGGCCGGGCATGACGAGTCAGCATTTGCGAGTACCGAGGCGGCCCGGGTGCGAGCCACGCTGCAATCCGCTATGATCCCACCCAACCGCCGCAAGGAGGATTCATCATGGACGCCGTCACCCCCAAGACCAAGGACGCGCACTCCCACGTCGTGCGCCCGGTCGACATGGACTGGCAGAAGACGCGCTTTCCCGGCTGCGAGGCGAAGACGCTGCTGTTCGACAAGGCGACCGGCGTCGTCACCGCGCTGATGCGCTTCGCGCCCGGCGCGATCCTGCCCGACCACGAGCACGTCAAGATCGAGCAGACCTACGTGCTCGAGGGCCGGCTGGTCGACAAGGAAGGCCCGGCCGCCGGCCTCGACGTCGGCCCCGGCGAGTTCGTCTGGCGCGAGCCCGGCAGCCGCCACGTCGCCTGGTGCCCGGAGGGCGGCCTGATGCTTGCCATGTTCCAGATCCCCAACAAATTCTACGAGCCGGACGGCCGCGTCACCGACCTCTCGGGCAAGGACTGGCAGAGCCTCTGGGGCGAGGTGCTCTGACTCTCACACCCTCCCCGTTTACGGGGGAGGGTGGGGAGGGGGCGCCGCGAGCACGGCACATCCAACTTTGCCACGCTGCTTCCAGCGCGCACATCGCCAATGCTAGAACCACCGCGCGCGGACGTGGCGGAATGGTAGACGCAAGGGACTTAAAATCCCTTGGGGGAAACCCCGTGAGAGTTCGAGTCTCTCCGTCCGCACCAATAGAATCAACGGATCGGCAGGACCCGCTTGCGACGCTCATGACCCGAAGCCGAAGGGCACGACCTGTACCGAAGGGCAAATGTATCGCTCAGCGCCCGGGTGCGATGATCAACTCCTGACGATATCGCATGAGGCCTAGTGCAATGAACCAGTCCACGACCTCCGCCCCAATGCCCGTGTTCCGCCGAGCGTTTGATTGGTGGTGGGCACAAGTCAAGCACGTGACGCCGCCAACGATCTTCTTCTTTGTCGGCTTCAACTTGATCCTGTGGACCAAGTATCTCATCCTGAAGGAACATGGCATTGCCTTCGATGCCTTCATCACCGGAACGGTGGCCGCGCTGCTCGTTGGAAAGGCAGTGCTGGTAACGGACAAAATGTCCTTGATGCATCGCTTCGATGGTGCACCATTGATCCAGCCTATCCTGTTCAAAACCGCGATTTACTGGCTGTGTGTCCTCATCGTGCGACTGGCCGAGGAGTTGTTTCACTTTCTCGCCGGTGGCGGTGCGCCCAACGATTTTCCGACGTTCCTTGTGGAGAGATTCTCGTGGCCGCGTTTCGTATCGGTCCAGATCTGGCTGATGGTATTGTTCCTTGTTTACGTGACAATCCACGAACTCAACATGCTCTTCGGCGACGGCGAGCTTTATCGCCTGTTCTTTCGTTGGCGTTCATCCGAGGCAAAGCTCACGCGGCGCCATCGTATTCGTCTTCTGCTCGAGCTCAATCGGCTGACGGAAGCAAACTCGATCGAGGCCATCAGTCAACGCGGCTCGCCACCCTACACGCGATTGGTCGCCATACTTCACGAACTTGCATCGCCGCCGCTCGTCCATCCGGCGGCGCGGTAGACGCGCGAAGGCCGCGTGTCTCTTCCTGGCGCTTAGCTGACGCAGACGCGTTCGCCATCGAATAGCTGCTGTCGGGACGCAGCGGACATCGACTGTCTTCCGGGTGCGCTCGCCGGCTCTCGTAGCCGGCACTCATGATTTGCGCTTGGAAAGCGTGCCAGCCTCACACGCCCAGTCCCACAATCTCCGCCTTCATCTCCCGCCCCGCCACCCGTACCCGCGCCACGCTCACCGGCAGCCTAAACCGCCGCGGCCCCGCGCTGCCCGGATTGAGATACAGCGTCCCCTCGCGCGTCTCGATCAAAGGCTTGTGCGAGTGCCCGAACACCACCGCCGCAAAGCCGGCGCTTGCCGGGTCGACGACGAGCTCCGCAATATTGTGCAGCACGTAGAAACTAAGCGCCCCGACCTCGACGGCGGCGGTTGCCGGCAGGGCGGCGGCCCAGCTTCCGGCATCCACATTGCCTCGCACCGGGAAGGTCGGCGCGATGGCGCGCAGCGCGTCGAGGATCGCCGGATCGCCGACGTCGCCGGCATGGATGATCAGGTCCGATCCGCGCAGCGCGGCGACCGCCTCGGGCCGCAACAGCCCGTGGGTATCCGAGATCACGCCCAACAGAAGCTCGCTCATCGTGACGGCGATACTAATTCGTGGCGAACCGCAATCCTATGGTCCCGGTCACGATCAGGATCAAGCAGAGCACGCGCCCGGTGTCGGCCGGCTCGCCGAAGGCCAGCATGCCGAGCGCCACGGTGCCGGCGGCGCCGATGCCGGCCCACACCGCATAGGCGGTGCCGAGCGGCACGGATCGCAACGACACTGCAAAAAAAGCGAAGCTCAACGAAATGGCGACAAGCGTTCCGACGCTCGGCCATAGCCGGGTGAATCCGTGGGTGTGCTTGAGCCCATAGGCGGCGGCGATCTCGAACAGTCCAGCAAGCGCCAGCGCCAGCCATGCGGTCATCGCGTGAGGCCCCGTGTCATGCCCGGCGATAACCTGCGTCGGTGTCAGCCTTGTGAATCATGAGCGGGATGTCTCATACCGGCGTACCGCGATCGATGAGGGCGGCGTGCGCCCGCTGTCACACGCCTGAGATATGAATCTCGCATTTGTCGGGTCATGAGATTCGGCAACGCGACTCGCGGCCCCCTGCATCCCTCCATGGGCCGGCGCGCGCTGTCGCCCATCCGGGCCGGGCGGGATACCGGGCAACGCAAGCCTGCGCCGCGGCAGGCGGGTGTCGCCTGATGCGCGTGCTCATCGCCACCGACGCATGGCATCCCCAGGTCAACGGCGTCGTGCGCACCCTGACGTCGCTCGCCGCGAGCGTCAAGGCGCTCGGCATCACGGTGGACTTCCTCTCCCCCGAGGGCTTCCCGTCATTCCCGCTGCCGACCTATGCGGAATTGCGCCTGGCGATCCCGACCCGGCGCGCGGTGGCGCGGCGGATCGCGGACGCCGCCCCGGACGCCATTCATATCGCCACCGAAGGGCCGATCGGCTTCATGGCGCGCGCCCACTGCCTGCGCCACGGCCTTCCCTTCACCACCAGCTACACCACGCGCTTCCCGGAATA
>DATBBS010000657.1:0-8402 GCA_036270895.1 Xanthobacteraceae bacterium | reverse complement strand
ATGCGGAAGCCGACGAAGCCCTGCATGATCATCTGGCCCGCCATGGTGCCGACCGTCGAGCTCGACACGCCGGAGGCGAGCAGCGAGATCAGGAACACGGTGGCGGCCGCGCCGCCGAGCAGCGGCGTCAGGGTGTGATAGGCGGTCTCGATCTCGGCGACGTCGCTGTGGCCGGCATGGAAGGCGCTCGCCGCCATCATGACCATCGCCATGTTGACCAGGCCGGCGGCCGCGAGCGCCAGGACCACCTCGGTATTGGAGATGCGCACCACCATGCGTCGCTCGGCGTCGTTGTGGACCGGTATGCGGTCCTGCGTCAGGCCCGAATGCAGATAGACCGCATGCGGCATGACGGTCGCGCCGACGATGCCGACCACGAGCAGCAGCGCTCCCGCATCGGCGATGTGCGGCACCACCGAATGAAAGACCGCCGCCGACCAGTCGACCGGCGCGACGAACATCTCGGCCAGGTAGCAAAGCCCGATGATGGCCACGAGGCTGGCGATGATCAGCTCGATCGGCCGGAAGCCGTAGCGGTCGAGCATCAGCACCCCGTAGACGATCACGGCGGTGACCGCCATGCCGGCCAGCAGCGGCAAGCCGAACAGCAGCGACAGCCCGATGGCGCCGCCGAGGAATTCGGCGAGATCGGTCGCCATCGCGGCGATCTCGCTCACCACCCACATCGCCAGGGCGACGGGGCGCGAAAACTGCGCGCGGCACATCTCGGCGAGATTCTTGCCGGTGACGATGCCGAGCTTGGCGGACAGGCCCTGGAACAGCATGGCGATCACATTGGCGAGCAGCACGACCCAGAGCAGGTCGTAGCCGTATTTCGCGCCCGCCTGGATGTTGGTCGCGAAATTGCCGGGGTCCATATAGGCGATCGACGCCACCACGGCCGGACCCGCGAAGGCCAGATAGCCGCGCAGTCCGGGCCGCCGCCCCGCCAGCACGGCGCGCGCGACCGCCACCGTGCGGTCCGACAGCGAGCCGCGCAACACAGAATCGATCATCAGCGACATCCCGGGGTAGTCCAAACACCAACATGTACCCTAGGCTACAAAATAACTATCCGGCTTGAATAGGCAATCCCTGCCACAAGATGTGTGGTATGCTGCCTGACGATCGCCTATTTAAAGGCGCGGGCCGGCGGCGCAGGCTTGCGGGCGGCGGTCCATGATCTCGACAGACAGGCGAAGGATGCCGCGCAAGACATTGAAAATACGCGAAGAAACGCCGGCGCTGCCCACCGAGACCGCCCAGGCGCGCCGCTTCGGCAAGGCGCGCTCGGCGCAGTCGAGCGCGCTGCTCGAAGACTATGTCGAGCTCATCGACGATCTCCTGGGCAGCACCGGCGAGGCGCGGCCGACCGACATCGCGCGCCGCCTCGGCGTCTCCCATGCCACCGCCATCAAGGCGATCGCGCGGCTCAAGCGCGAGGGGGTGGCGACGGCGCGGCCCTATCGGGGCGTCTTC
Organism: Xanthobacteraceae bacterium; assembly: GCA_036270895.1. Lineage (GTDB taxonomy): Bacteria > Pseudomonadota > Alphaproteobacteria > Rhizobiales > Xanthobacteraceae > JAVDCA01. Next base: position 6,923 of record DATBBS010000657.1, on the reverse strand, counting down.
CTCACCGAGAGCGGCCAGGCACTCGCGGCGCGCGTGCGCGCCCGCCACCGGCTCGTCGTCGAGGTGCTGATCGCGCTCGGCGTGCCGGCGGAGGCCGCCGAGGCGGACGCCGAGGGACTCGAGCACCACGTCTCGGAGACGACCCTGAAGGCGTTTGCGAGGTTCGTGCAGGCGCGGGGGTGATGTTGCCGTAGGGCGGGTTAGCCGCGCAGCGGCGTAACCCACCAGTCAGCCATTCGCCATTCAGCCGGCGGGTTTCGCTTCGCTCAACCCACCCTACGGGCTCGGCGTTCCGGCGGAGGCGGGGGTGAAGGTCCCGTAGGGTGGGTTAGCCGCGCAGCGGCGTAACCCACCCGCGGAGTCAGCCATTCGCGATCCAGCCGGCGGGTTTCGCTTCGCTCAACCCACCCTACTCGCCGGTGCCGTTGCCGCCGCCGAACTTGTTGCTGCGCGGAAAACCTTTTGGCGCGATGCGGCCCGCATCGGCGCGGTTGCCGCGCCAGTCGGCGAGCTCCTTGAGGCTGAGCGAGAAGGCGCGGCCCGCGCCATCGAGCCAGCTCAGGCCGTCGGCTCCTTTGAAGGTCTTGACGTCCGACAGCCCGCCGTCCTTGTAGCGCTGCACCCGCACGCCGGAGCCGCGCCCCATCTCGGGCAGCTGGTAGCCCGAAGATCAGCATCTTGCGGTTCTCGCCGATGGCGGCCACCAGCTCGCCCTCGATCGGCGCGATCGCGCGCGCCTCGTCGGGCATTTTCACGTTGAGCACCTGCTTGCCCTTGCGGGTATTGGCGAGGCACTCGTCCTCGGCGACCACGAAGCCCTTGCCCTGGTGGCTCGCCACCAGGAATTTGCGCCCGCCCACGAAGGGAAAGACGGCGACGAGGTCGCTTTCCTGCTCCATGTCGGCGAAGAGCCGCACCGGTTCGCCATGGCCGCGCCCGCCCGGCAGCTTGGCACCGTCGATGGTGTAGAAGCGCCCATTGGTGGCGAAGATCACGATCCTGGAGGTGGTCTCGGCCGGAAATGCGAATTTGAGGCTGTCGTCCGACTTGAAAGCGATGCCGGAGAAATCCGTGACGGTGCCGCGCAAGGCGCGGATCCAGCCCTTTTGCGAGACCACCACGGTGATCGGCTCGCGCACCACCATCGCTTCCTCGATCGCGGCCTCGTCGTGCTCGGGCGCCTCCGCGAAATCGGTGCGGCGCTTGCCGAGCGGCGTTTTTGGCCCGAACTTCTCGCGCACCGCCCGGATCTCGTCGGCGACCTTCTTCCACTGGTCCTTCTCGGAGGCGAGCAGCCCTTGCAGCGCCTTGCGCTCGGTGCGCAGCGCCTTGTCCTCGCTCCTGATCTCCATCTCCTCGAGCTTGCGCAAGTTGCGCAGCCGCATGTTGAGAATGGCGTCGGCCTGGACGTCGGTGAGCCGGAAGGTCTTGATCAGGACGGGCTTGGGCTCGTCCTCGGTGCGGATGATCTTGATGACCTTGTCGAGGTTGAGATAGGCGACGAGGTAGCCGCCCAGCACCTCGATGCGGGCGTCGATCTGCTTGAGGCGGAAATTCGTGCGGCGCAGCAGCACGTCGCGGCGGTGATCGAGCCATTCGCGCAAGGCGTCCGCCAGCCCCACCACCTTGGGGATGCGGCCCTTGAGCAGCACGTTCATGTTGAGCGGAATGCGGCTCTCGAGCTCGGTGAGCTTGAACAGCGATTCCATCAACAGCTCGGGATCGACCGTGCGGGCGCGCGGCTCGATGACCAGGCGCACGTCCTCGGCCGACTCGTCGCGGATGTCGGCGACCAGCGGCAGCTTCTTGTCGTTGAGCAGCTCGGCGAGCCTTTCCACCAGGCGCGATTTCTGCACCAGCCAGGGGACCTGGGTGATCACGATCGAATAGGTGCCGCGGCCGGTGTCCTCCTTGTGCCAGCGCGCTCGCACCCGGAACGAGCCGCGGCCGGTGGCGTAAGCCTCGGCGATGGTCTCGCGCGTGTCGACGATCAGGCCACCGGTCGGGAAATCCGGCCCCGGCACGAATTTCATCAGCGTCTTGCTGCGCGCGTTGGGATTGTCGATGAGGAACAGCGCGGCGTCGCACAGCTCGGCCGCGTTGTGCGGCGGGATCGAGGTCGCCATGCCGACCGCGATGCCCTGCGAGCCGTTGGCGAGCAGGTTGGGGAAGGCGCCCGGCAGCACGATCGGCTCGTTTTCCGAGCCGTCATAGGTCGGACGGAAATCGACCGCGTCCTCGTCGATGCCGTCGAGCAGCAGGCGCGCGACCTCGGTCAGCCGCGCCTCGGTGTAACGCATGGCGGCCGGATTATCGCCGTCGATATTGCCGAAGTTGCCCTGCCCGTCGACCAGCGGATAGCGCTGGGCGAAATCCTGGGCGAGCCGCACCATGGCGTCGTAGACCGACTGGTCGCCATGCGGGTGGAATTTGCCGATCACGTCGCCGACCACGCGGGCGGATTTCTTGAACCCGCCGCCGGGATCGAGCCGCAGCTGGCGCATCGCGAACAACAGCCGGCGGTGCACCGGCTTGAGACCGTCGCGCGCATCCGGCAGCGCGCGGTTCATGATGGTGGAAAGCGCATAGCGGAGGTAGCGCTCTTCCAGCGCCTCGCGCAGCGCGATTTCCTGCACGTCGATCGGCTCGGGGGGAATCAGTTGCTTGCCCATGCCGAATCGATAGCGCGCGTGCCGGCCGCGAACAACTGGAACCGACGGCGGGCCGCCGGCGTTGCGGTGGGCGGCGAATCCTGCGGTAAATCGAGGTCTCCGGGAGCGGAGAAATGAACGCCCGATGAACACCTTAGCCAGGAGACTTTGAGTAACGGCAAGCTAGTGTTGGACATGGGAGAGGTTCTCCCGAACCCCGAAACGGGGGCGACCCAAGGAGAGGAAGTCATGCGGAAGATGATCACGCTGGCCGCGGCGGCGGCATTGTTCTCGGTGGCCGCGCTGGTGTCCGGGCCGACCCAGGCGATGCCCTTCGGCGCGCCGTCAGGCGTGCTGGGCGCCGCCGAGGCGATCAACCCGGTCGATAAGACGGCCTGCTGGCGCTACGGCTGGCACGGTTATGGCTGGTACCCGTGCGGCTACGTGGTTCGCCCCGGCTGGGGCTGGCGTGGGCGCGGCTGGCACGGGCGCGGCTGGCGGCGGTGGTGATGGCGCGGCGCAGGCCGGCCTGAGCAACGCGCGAGGCGTCGTGGGGCCGGCTGGCTGAGCGACGCGGAAATGCCGAGCCGGCGGGACGCCTCCCGCCGGCTTTTGTTTTGTGTCAGGCGACATTAGAGGCCGTGTATCTGCTTCCTAATTTTTATGATGAGATCTGCAGTCCAATAGCCATGATCAGGACCTAGTCTTTGCCGAACAAACTCCTCAACAATTTCAGCCCTGTGCGGAGACTCTTCGACCTTGTTTTTCACAAATGAATGTTCACGCCTGGCGAATTCGTCCCAACTATATTTGTCGCTCTTAAATTCTGAAAATAAACGTTCCACAAGATCATCAGGCATAGGGCGAAGAGTATGCTCGACGGGAGCATCATGACCCTCCTGCTGTTTTGGTGGTTTCCCGAACGCAGGCGGAATATGTCGATCAGCCGCCGTCATTCTATCGTGACATTGTACGTGATGGTCGAGCACCCCGACCCCTCGTTTCCCCTTCCGCATATCCGAACGGCGTAGCGGTCCGCGCCCTTGTATCCGGCCCTGGGCATGTACCTGAACTGGAGCGCGCCGATCGGCGTCAAGGTTCCGTGGCCCGGCCTCGTTGCGACCGTGTGCGACGTCATCTGCATCGTGGCGGAACTGCCAAATCGATGGATGCAGCCCCTTGCGTCCATGAGGCTTGTCGTCGAGACGGAATCATTCTGCGCCGGAAAGTACCGAAAGCCCATCGTCCGGCAACCCATCGCCATGGCGGACGACGTCATCGTGATGGCGCCAACCAACGCAACGAGCCCGAGTTTCAGGTTCATGCCGTATCGCCTCCCTGCGCGCTGCGTTTGCTCACTGCCGCACGTCGCGGGGCGCCGGGGGCGTCTCGCTCGCGGTGGGCGCGAGCCGCGGGCGCAGCTCGGCCACCACCTTGGCGGCCTCATAGCCGCCGCCTGCGCGATCCTTGCTCATGACCACGAACAGGCCGCCGCCGAATTTCGTTATCGGCGTCACGATCCCGCTGTTGTAGATCGTGGTGGTTGCGGAATTGAGCTGCGGTCCGCCATTTTCATGCGCCGCCTTCTCGCGGAGATAGGCGCCCAGGCGTTTCTCTTTCAGCGCGTCCGCGGCGGCCTGGTCCTCGATCGTGAACAGCGAGAAGCGCCGATAGCCCTCCTGCAGCGTCAGCTCGGCCGCCCGCAGGGTCGCCATCGCTTGCACCTTCGCCTCCGGCGTGAAGCCGTTTCCCCCGACGACCACGACCGCGATGCCCGGCTCGACGATCTTGTCGACATAGCCGCCGGTGAGGCCCTGTTCCCCGTAGCCGGTCGCGCACTGGGCCAAGGCGACGGTCAGAAGAAGCGCGAGCGCGCGCGGCATCCGACGCAGCCGCGCGCTTGCCGCGCGGCCGCATGAATCCTCTGCGGCGCGCCGCCGCCGACCGGTCCACTGCATCTTGATCCGCCCCCGTGACCACCCCGCGTGGTCGTCCTGCGGTCGCAACGATACACCGCAAGTTGTGGCGGTCAACGGGATTGCGGCATGTGCACAAGCGAAGGTTTTGCTTGTCCCGGGCGTGCATGGGGATCTCGCGGCGCCGGCGCCGCCCCCGCATCCTTGCACCCGATACCGTTGCTGCTAGGCTCGCGCCGTGCACCGCGAATCTCTCGCGGCCGGGTGGAAGTCTCGCCACATCACAGAGAGGACTTCATGCGAAAGAATCTTGTCACACTTGCCGTCATGGCGCTGATCGCCGGCACGTTCATGCCGGCACAGGGTAATGCCGCGCCGGCCCAGAACGCCGCCGGCCTCGTGCAGGCCATCGAACAGGACGGCCTGCTCCAGCCGGTCGCCCAGGGTTGCGGGCCGGGTTGGGCCCGCGGCCCCTATGGGCGCTGCCACCCGATGGGCGGTGGTCCGGTGGTGGCGCCGGGCCTGCGCGTGGGCCCGGTCGTCGTGGCGCCCGCCTGCGTGCGGCGCTGCAACGCGTTCCGCTGCTGGAACGTGTGCCGCTGATCCGCGGCCGATCCGACGACGCGAAGCCGGCGGGGTTCCGCCGGCTTTTTTTACGTCCGATCTATGCTTGGTCGCATTTTCTACGGCGAACCGGCCTCCATCCCGGATCAAGTCCGGGACAGGCTTTCGCCGGAAAATGCTCCGCCCTTCACGCTACCCGGGCGATCGCGCGCGTCACCGCGGCGATGAAATGCGCCCGCGCCTCGGGCACCGCGGCGCCGCGCGGCTCGTAGACATAGCGGTCGAGAAAGAAGCCGGTGAGCGCGAAGCCGGCCGCGAGGTCGTCGGGCGAGGGCTGCGTCGTGCTCTCGTCGCCGAGAAAGGCCGGCAGCGACAACAGCCGGTCGCGCCACGGCTCGCCCGCCGACCGCGACACCGCGCGGCCCGATTTGGGCGACACGAAGACCAGATCGTCGAGCCCGCCGGTCGCCGCGCAGGCGGTGAGGTCGAGGCCGAAGCCGAGCTCGGCCAGCATCTGCAGCTCGAAGCGCGCGATGCGCACCGCGACCGCCGCCGGATCGCCCAGGCGGTCGACCGCCGCATCGAAGGCCTCATAGACGACCGCATGGGGGTCGCGCTCGGGCAGCAGCCGGCACAGCGCCGCGAGATGCGTCACCCCGTAGACCGCGTGCGCGGCCGGCAGCAGCGCGGCCGCCCGCAGGTCGATGCCCTCGACCACGAAATGGCCGAGATGCTCGTCGAGCCGCGCCCGCCAGGTCGCGCTCACCGTATTGCCGGCCTGCAGCACCGGCTTGAGGCGCGAGCCGGCCCCGCCGCGCACCAGCCCGAGATGGCGGCCGTGCTCGCGCGTCATCAGCTCGAGGATGGCGTTCGCCTCCCCGTGCCGTCGCGTGCCGAGCACGATGCCGATGTCGGTCCATTCCATGACGTCGTCCGCTCACCTCAACGTTCGGACACCCCTGCCCCGCGCAAGGCGCCACCTCTCCCCGCGTGCGGGGAGAGGTCGGATTGCCGAAGCGAAGCTTCGGCGATCCGGGTGAGGGGGCGTTTCCGCGAGTCTGAGCCCTGTTGATAGGGCCCCTCACCCCGACCCTCTCCCCTCAAGCGCGGGGAGAGGGAGCGCAAGCGCATACCCACCCTACTCCTTCGGAAACTCCAGCCCCATCTCGCGGAATCGCTCCGGGTCGTCGCCCCAGTCTTCGCGCACTTTCACGAACAGGAAAAGATGCACCGGCTGGTCGATGATTTTTGCGATCTCGGTGCGCGCCTCGGCGCCGATCGCCTTGATCGACTGGCCGCTCTTGCCGAGCACGATCTTGCGCTGGCTCTCACGCTCCACGAAAATCGTCTGCTCGATGCGCACCGAGCCGTCGCGCAGCTCCTTCCACGTGTCGGTCTCGACCGTCGAGCGGTAAGGCAGCTCCTGGTGCAGGCGGTTGAACAGCTTCTCGCGGGTGATCTCGGAGGCGAGGCTGCGCAGCGGCGCGTCGGTGATCTGGTCCTCCGGATAGTGCCAGGGCCCTTCCGGCGCCTGGGCGGCGAGCCAGGCCTTCACCTCGCCGATGCCGTCGCCGGTGCGCGCCGACACCATGAAGGTGGCGGCGAAGGACGCCCGCCCGTTGGCCTCCTGGGCGAGCGTCAGCAGGCTGGGCTTCGCCACCAGGTCGATCTTGTTGAGGATCAGGAGCTTGCGCGACGCGACGTCGGCGAGCCTGCTCAGGATTGCGTCGGCCTCCTGGTCGATGCCGCTCTTGGCGTCGATCAGCAACGCCACGATGTCGGCGTCATGCGC
>DATBBS010000656.1:0-2333 GCA_036270895.1 Xanthobacteraceae bacterium | reverse complement strand
CCGCGTCTCGATCGCATTGCCGATCGTGTTGACGGCCGAATGATCGAGATCGATGCAGCATCCGAACAGCCGTTGATACTGCGGAGCAAGCCGCGCGAGCTCGCCCGTATGGGTCGCCGGGTTCACGCCCGTGATCAGCAGGCGGTGGCCGCGTCCCGCGGCCAGCAGCTCGATCGCGTCGCTGATCCGCGCGGCGCCGCCGGTCAGCGCCACGATGCCCTCGGCATTGCGGTCGAGCGCCGCGTCCGGGCTCGGGACCCGCGCCAGGAACCAGATGAATCCGAGCGCGAAGGCGAGCAACAGCACGCCGCCGGCCAGCAGGGTGACATGGCGCAAGGCCAGGATGGTGCGCATGAACGGCCGCGGCTGCGCGGACGTCGTGTCCTGCTTGGCCCCAGGCTCGTGCACCGAATTTGCTCCTGACATCGGCCCGTCGGTCCCCTTTGCGATGATACCGCCAAATCCGGCGCCCTGACGACCGATCTTGGCGCCTCTCCTACGCGATCGAGGCAAGCGTCCGGTTAACGACCTGCCGCGAGGTCCCGGCGGTCACCGCCGCGACCAGTACGATCTGGCCCAGCACCGCCGCATAGCCCGCAATGCCGATCGAGAAGCCGCCGAACAGCGCCGCGGTCTCGTCCCCGGCGGCGGTACCAAGGAACCAGTCGCCAAAGAAGGCGGCGAGCGCCAGCACGATCAGCGCCGCACCGCCGCCGAGTCCTCCCCCCTTGAGGCCGAGCATGAGGAAGTGGCCCTGGAACTGGCTGGCGATGAAGCCGTCCTTGGCGCCGATGAAATGCAGCACCTCGATGATCGGCCGGTTGGTCGCCACGGCGCCGCGAGTCGCAAAGGCGACCGACAGCACGGTTGCGGCGAGCACGAGGCCCAGGATCCCGATGCCGCCGACGATCGCCGTGTTGGCCATCGCCCGCATGCGGTCGACCCAGCCGCGATGGTCGTCGAGGCTGACGCCCGCGACCCTGGCGGCGAGGGCCGAACGCAACACGTCCAGATCCGGCCGTTCGCTTGCGCCCAGCCGCAACACGATGATGCGTGGCACCGGCAAGGCGTCGAGGGTGAGCCCGGTGCCGAGCCATGGTTCGAGCAGCCGCGCGGATTCCGCCGCCGTGTAGGGGCGGACGTCGGTGATGCCCGGCGCCGCGTGGGCGATCTCGACCGCCTTTGCGACCTCCGCGTCGAGGTCGCGACCGGGCGCGGGCCGCACCTGGATGGTCATCTCGCGCGCCACGTCCGATTGCCACTCCGCCGCCGATGCGAGGATCAGCATCACGGCGCCCGTGGTCAGCGACGCCAGAAAGGTCATGATGGCGACGACGGCCACGAGTGCGCGGCCCGCGATCGAGGTTGCCGGCACGATCGGCGTCTCGTCACGCGGAAAGTCGTCCGCGGCGGAAGGCGTCGGCACGCTCATGTCGGCTTCGTAGGGTGCGTTGGTCATGCGGCCTAGTCGTAGACGTGCACCCGCCCCTCGTGCAACACGAGGCGGCGGGCGTCATACTGGTCCATCAGGGCAATGTCGTGGGTCGCGATCACCACCGAGGTTCCGGACTTGTTGAGCTCGACGAAAAGGCGCAGCAGCCGCTGGGCGAGGGACGGATCGACGTTGCCGGTCGGTTCGTCGGCCAGCAGGAGCTGCGGGCGCGCGATGACGGCGCGCGCGATCGCGGCGCGTTGCTTCTCGCCGCCCGAGAGCACCGGCGGCAAGGCCCACATCCGCTCGCCCAGCCCGACCCAATTGAGCAGCTCCGCGACCTCGTGCCGATAGCTCGCCTCCTCGCGTCCGACGATGCGCAGCGGCAGCGCCACATTCTCATAGGTGCTCATGTGGTCGAGCAGGCGGAAATCCTGGAACACGATGCCGATGCGCCGGCGCAGGGTCGCGAGCGAATCCTTGGACAGCGTCGCGATGTCGTGGCCGAACAGCGTGATCAGCCCGCGTGTCGGCTTGAGCGAAAGAAACAGCAGGCGCAACAGCGATGACTTGCCGGCCCCGGAAGGGCCGGTGAGGAACTGGAACGAATGGGGCTCGATGCGAAACGAGAGGTCGCGCAGAACCTCGGGTCCGAGCCCATAGCGCAATCCAACGTTTTCGAAGCGGACCAAGCCTGTCTCCAGACGCCCAGGCCGCCGTCCCGCACGGGGCCCCCCGAGGAACATCCTGCGGCGATTCTTGATTTTTACAGCAAATGCGAGAAGCTGGCAGGGGTGAGACGGGAGAAGACGCTCCCCGGCCGGGCTTCGGTTGGACGCCCCGGGATGGTTTCCGATCCGTTAACGGACGCCTGCTAGCGTCGTCCCGCCCAGGGGTTTAT
>DATBBS010000655.1:0-8502 GCA_036270895.1 Xanthobacteraceae bacterium | reverse complement strand
GCCGAGTTGATTGAGCACCGCGTCGTCGAGCGACTGCACGCCGAGCGAGACCCGGTTGACGCCGGCCGCGCGGTAGCCGCGAAAGCGCGTCGCCTCGACGCTGGTGGGATTGGCCTCGAGCGTGATCTCGGCATCGGGCGCCACGCCCCAATGCCGGCCGATCGCCTCGAGGATCGCGGCGACGGTCTGCGGCTGCATCAGCGAGGGCGTGCCGCCGCCGAAAAAGATCGTCGACACGGTGCGGCCCGGGGCGCGCGCCGGTGGCGGCGATCTCCGCCGCGAAGGCCGCCACGTAACGCGTCTCGTCGATCGCGACGTGCCGGACGTGGCTGTTGAAGTCGCAATAGGGACATTTCGACAGACAGAACGGCCAATGGATGTAAACCCCGAAGGGCGTAGTGGGATCAGTCCTCAAGGCAAGCCTCCGCGAGCCGGAGGAAGGCGCGGGCGCGGTGCGACAGGCCCTTTCCCTTGGGCGGAAGCCCGTGCTTTTCCTCGCTCGTCATCTCGCCGAAGGTGAGGGCGAGACCGTCGGGCAAAAACATCGGGTCATAGCCGAAGCCCTTGTGGCCACGCGGCGGATAGACCAGCGTGCCGTCGACCGTGGCCTCGAATTCCTCGACATGGCCGTCCGGCCAGGCGACGCACAGCGCGGAGACGAAATGCGCCTTGCGGTCCGCCGGGGTCGTGGCGCCGCGCTCGCGCAACAGCGCGTCGATGCGCGCCATCGCGCCGGCGAAATCCTTGGTGGCGCCGGCCCAGCGCGCCGAATGGATGCCGGGCTCGCCGCCCAGCGCATCGACCGCCAGCCCTGAGTCGTCCGCGAAGGCCGCCATGCCGGAGGCGTGGGCCGCCGCCTCCGCCTTGAGTCGCGCGTTGGCGCGAAACGTCGTGCCGGTCTCCTCCGGCTCGGGCAGGCCGAGCTCGCCCGCCGACACCGCCGCGATGCCGTAGATCGCCAGGAGCTCGCGCATCTCGGCGAGCTTGCCCGGGTTATGCGTGGCGATCACCAGCCGGCCGCTGATCCGCCGATGGGGGCGTGCCGCCGTGTCGATCTGGGCGGTGGGCCGCGCGGTCACGTCACCGCCATCTTCTGCAGGTCGACGAGTTTGCCGACGCCCTTGCGGGCGAGCCCCAGCAGGGCGAGCAATTGCTCCTCGGAGAATGGCGTCTTCTCGGCGGTGCCCTGCACCTCGACGATGTTGCCCGATCCGGTCATGACGAAATTGGCGTCGGTGTCGGCTTCCGAATCTTCGGCGTAATCGAGATCGAGCACCGGCGTGCCGTTGAAAATGCCGCACGAGATCGCCGCGATATGGTCGCGCAACGGCTCGCCGGCGATCATCTTGCGGGCCTTCATCCAGCGGATGCAGTCGTGCAGCGCCACCCATGCGCCGGTGATCGAGGCCGTGCGGGTGCCGCCGTCGGCCTGGATCACGTCGCAATCGACCGTGATCTGGCGCTCGCCCAGCGCCGCGAGATCGACCACGGCGCGCAGGCTGCGGCCGATCAGCCGCTGGATCTCGACGGTGCGGCCGCCCTGCTTGCCGGCCGAAGCCTCCCGCCGGGTGCGCTCCAGCGTGGCGCGCGGCAACATGCCGTATTCCGCCGTGACCCAGCCGCGCGCCTGGCCCTTGAGCCAGGGCGGGAGGCGATCCTCCAGCGTCGCGGTCACCAGCACATGGGTGTCGCCGAACTTCACGAAGCACGAGCCTTCGGCATATTTCACGACGCCGCGTTCGAGCGAGACGGCGCGTAGCTCGTCGGGCTGTCGGCGGCTCGGGCGCATTGGCGAATCTCCATGGGGCCGAGGTGCCGGCCGGGCCCCGCTTTTAGATCATTTTCGGGCGAAGTGGATACCGCTTTGCGGGCGAAAGCGCGCCAAAACGCACGGGCCGACGGTTAATTCCGGCACGCCGCAGCGGAACCGCTGCCGGTCCAGCTTGAACTTGATGCGCCAAAGGGACAATTCTGTGGTCCGGGCCGGCATGGGCCCGGCGTCAACCAGAGTGTCAGCGTGTCCCAAGACGTTCCGATCGGATCGAGCCAGATCAGCCTCGTGACGCTCAACGAGCGTTCGCGCGAGATTTTCCGCCAGATCGTCGACAGCTATCTGGCGACCGGCGAGCCGATGGGCTCGCGCCAGCTCTCGCGCCTCATCTCGGTGCCGCTGTCGCCGGCCTCCGTGCGCAACGTGATGCAGGACCTCGAGGAGGCCGGCCTCATCTATGCGCCGCACACCTCCGCGGGGCGGCTTCCGACCGAGCTCGGGTTGCGCTTTTTCGTCGACGCGTTGATGCAGGTCGGAGACCTTTCCGAGAAGGATCGCAAGACGATCGAGGGCCAGGTCGCGGCCTCCGGCCGCTCCGTCGAGAGCCTGCTCACCGAAGCGTCCGGACTGTTGTCGGGACTCACCCATGCGGCCGGCGTGGTGCTCACCGCCAAGACCGACGTGCGGCTCAAGCACATCGAGTTCGTGCGGCTCGAGCCCGAGCGCGCCCTGGTGGTGCTGGTGGCGGAAGACGGGCAGGTCGAGAACCGCGTCGTCAATCTGCCGCTCGGGCTGCCGTCCTCCGCGCTGACCGAAGCCTCGAACTTCCTCAACGCGCGGATCCGCGGCAAGACGATCGCCGAGGCCAGGTCCGAGATCGAGTCGGCGCTGGCGGCGAGCCGCGCCGAGCTCGACCAGCTCACGCAAAAAATCGTCGCCGCCGGTCTGGCGAGCTGGTCGGGCGGCGACATCGAGGACCGCAAGCTGATCGTGCGCGGGCACGCCAACCTGCTCGACGACCTCAAGGCGCTCGCCGACCTGGAACGCGTGCGCCATCTGTTCGACGATCTCGAGACCAAGCGCGACGTCGCCGATCTGCTCGGCCGGGCCGAGCTGGCCGAGGGCGTGCGCATCTTCATCGGGTCGGAGAACAAGCTGTTCTCGCTGTCGGGCTCCTCGACCGTCATCTCGCCCTATCGCGACGCCTCCGGCCGGATCGTGGGGGTGATCGGCGTCATCGGGCCGACCCGGCTCAACTATGCGCGCGTGATCCCGATGGTCGACTATACCGCTAAGGTGATCAGCAAGCTCCTGGCCGGCCGTTGAGTCCGGCGCGCATCTCCATTGAGGCGGCTTGATTTTCCGCCGCCGAACCTCGATATGCGGAAGCGAATCGATCGCCAAATCGATCGCCTTGTGACCGAACAAGAGACGGTGACGACATGACGACCAATTCGCGCGAAGCTCAAGATCCCGCCGCGGCGGCAGCCGAGGCCCCCGAGCCGGGGGCCGATCCGGCGGCGGACCTCGCCCGGGAGAACGCGGAGCTCAAGGACAAGGTGCTGCGCACCCTGGCCGAGATGGAAAATCTGCGGCGGCGGACCAACCGGGAAGTGGCGGACGCCCGCAATTACGGCGTCACCCGATTCGGCGGCGACCTGCTGGGCGTCGCCGACAACATGCGCCGCGCGCTCGACACGCTCAGCGCCGATCTGCGCGACCAGGCCGATCCGGTCGTCAAGTCCCACATCGAAGGCGTCGAGCTGACCGAGCGCGAGCTTCTCAAGGTCATGGAGAAGCACGGGATCAGGCGGTTCGATCCGCAGGGCCAGAAATTCGATCCCAACCTGCACCAGGCGGTGATGGAGATTCCCGACCCGAGCGTGCCGGCCGGAACCGTCGTGCAGGTCATGCAGCCCGGCTACATGATCGCCGATCGCGTGCTGCGGCCCGCCATGGTGGGGGTCGCCAAAGGCGGGCCCAAGGCCGCCGCCGGCGATGCGGCCCCCACCGACAGGCTGGCGTAACGCGATCTCCGCCGAGCGCCCGCTAGCGCCGCGAACCCGCAGTTCGCACACCATTCGCGGCGATTGCGGTTGCGAACTTCGCGTTCAAAAGCGGCACTAGAATTATAATGTTGCTAGTGTCCCTTAGATTCCGAACTTCGCACCGGAGGCGCCGCGAAGTCTTGCGAACTTCGGAATCGGGACACTCGCCTAACCCCGCGGCTTGACGCCGTCCCGCACGGCGCGGAATTTCGTAAAAGCCTGCGCCCATGCGTCGGCGCGCGCGACGCCGACGAAACGGATGAAGGCGCCGCCGCCGAAACGGACCCACTGCACCAGCTTCATCGGGGTGTCGGTCTTGGCATCCTTGGCCTCGGCCTGGATCTCGTAGGTCTGTTGGTTGTCGAGGCGCAGCAGATCCCGGCCGGTGATGTGGGCATCCTTGAAGTCGGTGAGGCCGGTGAACAGGTTGCGCGCGAAGTTTTCGCGATCGGCGGCCTGCTCGGGTCCGCCGGGCGCGACCGAGATCACGAGCACCGGTTGCTCGGTGGCTTCCATCAGGTCTTTCGGCCCGTCGGTCAGGAACACGGCGTTGTTGGGGATCACGCGAAACGCATGCATGCCCGAAAGATCGCTGAGGGTGATCGGAATCAGTTGGAGCTGCTCGTCGATGGGAACGCTCGGCCGCACCGTCATCGACAGGAGCGCCGCCCGCATTTCGGCGTCGGGATATTTCGCCGTCGCATCCTCGGGGACCTGGGCCGCGATCAGGGCGCTGGCCTCGGTCGTGGAAGCGAGCAGGATCCATTTCCGCACTTTTTTGTTGTCCGCGACCTGCTGGCCCACGATCAGCAGGCCGGTGCCGGATTTGAACGTGACCGTCTCGCGCTTCTCGTCGGTCATGCCCTGGCTGACCAGGGCGGCCGGCGACATCTGCTTTTCGACCTCCGCATAGGCCTGCGGCGGAAGCTCGAGGACCAGCATCGACGCCAGGGTGTCGCGGTCCTCGAAGCCGCGCAGGGTCTTGCTCGGCATCATGGCGCCGGGCGCCACCAGGCCGATGCGCGAGCCGAGCGGAAAGCTCGGATCGGCCGCCATGGCGGGCGCCGCCAACAGTGAGGCGGCGGCGAGCGCCGTGGCGGTGCGGACAACAATCGATCGCGCATTCATGAGCTCACCTCGTCGTCGGTCGGTCGGGAAAGAGCGTTTTCGGCAGGGGACGTTGCGGTCATGCCGGCCGGTTCACCCGCCGCATTGTCAGGTTAATGCGGCCGCCGTCGGGCAGGAGCGTGGATGTAGCGCAAATAATTCGGTCGACGCCATGAAAAGCCAGCCGTGCCGCACCCCCGAGCACCAGGGCGTCGCCGGACGCGAGGGGGAACGAGCGGGTCGGATCGCGGCGTGCGGTTCCACCGACGCGGAAGCGGCAGGTCTGACCCAGCGACAGGGAAACCACCGGCGCCGCGAAGTCGCTTTCGTCGCGATCCTGGTGCAGCCCCATGCGGGCGTCCGACGTATAGACGTTGACCAGGCAGGCTTCCGGCGGATGGGGGTAGCCGGCCAGGTCGGCCCACGCGGCCAGCAGCACCGCCGGCATCGGCGGCCACGGCTCGCCGGTCACGGGATGATGCGGCTGGTAGCGATAGCCGGACTGGTCCGACACCCAGCCGAGCGGCCCGCAATTGGTCATGCGCACGCTGAACGGCTGGCCGGTCTTGGGCATGCGCGGCGTGAACAGCGGCGCCTGCGCGATGAGCGCGGCGACGATTGCCGCAAGGGCCTCCTGGGCCGGACGGTCGAGATAGCCGGGACGCAGCTTCAGCCCGGTCGCATGCGCTTGTGAGCGCGTCAGGCCGCCCGCGGTCCCGCCTTGCGCGGCACCAGGCGCTCGCTCGCCAGCGCGGCCTGCGCGCCCGCGGCTCCCGCCTCGTGGTATTCGGCGTCCTCGTTGACCTGCCATATGTCGTAGATGCGCTCGTTCGCCAGGATGTTCCGCGCCGTCAGCATGGCGGTCATCATGGCGTGATCCTGATTGTTGTATTTATGCATCCCGTTGCGGCCGACCAGATGCAGGCTCGGATATCTCCGCTCCAGATCGAACCTTATCATCGCCATGTGGTCGCGGTAGTCCTCGTCATAGACCGGATAGGCCTTGGGCTGGCGCACCACGCAGCCGTCGACCACGTCGGCGGCCGCAATCAGGCCGATCTTGGCGATTTCACGCTTGGCGAGTTCGATCAGCTGCTCGTCGGGCGCGGTCCACAATCCGTCTCCCTCGAAGCAGAAATATTCCAGCCCCAGACACGTCATGCCGGCCGGCACCATCTCGGGCGACCACGAACGGAAATTCTGCACCCGCCCGACCTGCACGGAGGGGTCGTGGATATAGATCCAGTTGTCCGGAAACAGATCCGGCTTGGCGACCATCAGGGCGACGGTGAGGAAATCGCGGTAGCGCAGCGCGCGCGCATGCAGCAGCGAGATCGGCTTGGGCGTGAGCTTCGCCACCAGCTCGCGCACCGGCGCCGAGCTCACGACGTGACGTGCCGTGTAATGCTCCGTTCCGCCGCCCGCCACCGCGACCTCGATGCTCCACAGCTTGCGGCCGTCCTCATAGGCGAGCCCGACGAGCTCGCGGCCCATCAGGATGCGCCCGCCGCGTTCCTTGATCTTGGCCGCGGCGGCCTCCCACATCATGCCGGGACCCCGGCGCGGATACTGGAAGGTCTCGATCAGGGTCTTGACCACGTCCTGGCCGGCGGCGGGCGCCGCGCGATGGCGCCCGAACGAGCGCTTCAGCGCGTTGACGACCGCGACGCGCAGATCGAGGCCCTTGATGCGCTGCGCCGCCCAGTCGGCGGAAATCTCGTCGCACGACATGCCCCACACTTTTTCGGTGTAGGTCTTGAAAAAGATCTGGAACAGGCGCTCGCCGAACTGGTTGCGCACCCAGTCATGGAAGGTGCGCGGCGCCGCTATCGGGAAAGCCTTGGCGTAGGCATAGGACAGCATGCAGGCCGCGCTGGTGATCAGTCCGAGATTGCGCAGCGCCTCGAAGGCGCTCAGCGGATAGGAATAGTATTTGCCGCCGTAATAGATGCGCGAGAGGCGCGGCCGCGCCACGAAGTCATCCGGCAGGATCTCCTGCCACAGGTCGACGACCTCCTTGGCCTTGGAAAAGAATCTGTGTCCGCCGATGTCGAACAGGAAATCCTTGTAGCGCACGGTGCGGCTGATGCCGCCCACATAGGCCGGATCCTTCTCGACCACCAGGACGGACGAGGTTTCCTTGGTGACGCAATAGGCCGTGGTGAGCCCCGCCGGGCCGGCCCCGATCACGAAGACGTCTGCGTGCTGGCTCATGTGCGGTTGAGTCCTTGAGGCGCGATGGCGCGGGAAATCGCCGGACGGGCGCGCGGCGCGAAGGCGAACAGGCGATGACCGTTGTAGGAGACGAGAGCGCCCGCGGCGGCGCCGCCGATCAGCGCGGCTTGCGGCAGGGCGGCGAGCGCCGTGAGGACGAGCGTGGCGAACACCACATAGCTCGTGCCTTGCGCGACCGCCGTCACGGCGAGGTAGCGCATCGCCTCGTCGGTCTGCGCGCGGTTGCTGCGCGCGAAGGTGAGCAGGCGGTTGAGCCGCCAGGTGACCAGCGTCGCAACGCCGAGCGACGCGAGCCGGGCGGCGAGCGGGTGATGGCCGAATCCCGCAACGACCGTGAAGGCGGCGAGATCGGTCAGGAGGCCGAAACCACCGACGAGCGCGAAGCGCACGAGCCGCGGAAGACGCTCGGCGATGGCGCGCGCCTTCCCGGCGGTTTCGATCTCGATGCGGTCGACGGCCATTATGGCGCCTATCGGGCTATCCTCGGGCAGGCGGGATCCGCCGCCGGTGACATGCCCGGCATCCTTCGCAGAGCTTCGTTAACGCTGGGCTTAATTGCCGCGCCGCGCCGGCGCCGATGGCCGAAGCGTTAATGGAACCTCAATGCAATTCGCCCATGTGTGCGCAGAACAGACGTGTGAGGCGTGCCATGACCGCCGGCGTAACGCGTGGGCCGAATTTCGGGATCCTGGTCGGACTCGCCTGGCTCTTCATCGCCACCGACCTCATCGTCAGGAATTGGGCCGGGACCGCGCTCGCGCTGGGCGATACCGACGACGCCATGCGGCTCGTCCAGCTGCGCGACTATCTCGGCGGCCAGGGCTGGTTCGACCTGCATCAGCCGCGGCTCGGTCCGCCTGTCGGATATGATTCCCACTGGTCGCGCCTGATCGACGCCGGATTGGCGGGGCTCTTCTTCCTGTTTCACCAGATCGTCGACGCCCCGCTGGCCGAGCGGCTGATGCGGGTGGTGTGGCCGGTGCTCTGGATCCTTCCGGCCATCATCGGGGCGGCCGCGATCGCGTGGCGGATCGCCGGCCGCGACGCCGCGGTCGTCACCCTGCTGCTCGCCGTCGTCGGGCTGCCGGCCTTTCAGCAATTCCTGCCCGGCCGCATCGACCATCACAATATCCAGATCACGCTCGCGGTCGCGACCGTGGCGGCGACCGTGTGGTCCGACCGCGTGCGCGGGGCCGCCTGGGCGGCGGGCGCGCTCACCGGCCTCGCGCTCGCGATCGGGCTCGAGAGCATCGCGTTTCTGGCGCTGTGCGGGGCGGCATTCGGGTTGCGCTATGTCATCGACCGCGACGGCGCAGGATCGCTCGCGCGCTACGGCGCGGC
>DATBBS010000654.1:0-3993 GCA_036270895.1 Xanthobacteraceae bacterium | reverse complement strand
GCGTCAGGGGCGCGAATCCCCACATTTATGGTCAGCGAATGTCCGTGGAACGTGTGCCATGCCCCGGCTGTTCACCGCGCTCGAGATCCCAGCCGAGGTTGGACGATCGCTCGCCATGCTGCGTGGCGGGCTGCCGGGCGCGCGCTGGATCGACCCCGAGAATTATCACCTCACCCTGCGTTTCATCGGCGATATCGACGACGGGCTCGCGCGCGAGATCGCCTTCATGCTCGGCAACGTGCGGCGCCTGAGCTTCGAGCTGCGGCTCGACGGCCTCACCTCGTTCGGCGGCCGCCGGCCGCGCGCCGTGGTGGCGGCGGCCGCCCGCACCCAGCAGCTGTTCGAGCTGCAGGCCGAGCACGAGCGGCTGATGCAGCGTGTCGGCCTCGAGCCGGAGGGCCGCAAATACACCCCGCACGTCACGCTGGCGCGGCTGCGCGACGCGTCCGCCCAGGATGTCGCGGACTATCTGGCGACGCGACACCCCTTCCGCCCGGCGCCGTTCCGCGTCTCGCGTTTCGTGCTGTATTCGTCGCGTGCCTCGGTCGGCGGGGGACCCTATGTGATCGAGGCCGCCTATCCGCTGGCGGCGTGAGGGAAGAGCGAACCGGGAGCGGCGAACAGCGAATGCCGCTCACGGCCTCCGCGCCATTCGCTTACTCACCATTCGCCATTCGCTCATCGTCTCCCGCCGGCCGTATCAGCCGCGCCTGGGCGTCGAGTACGGCGGCCGCAAAGCCGTGACCGTCGGCGACGAACTCGCGAAACAACGACAGCGGCGTCGCATGCGGCGCCTCGACCTCGCCGACGACGCTGCCGAAATCGAAGCTCAGCTCGGCCTCGAACTTGCGCGCGAGCTGCTGCATGCGGGCATTGCCGGCAAGGCATGTCATGTGCACCAGCTTGATGCCGCGATTGCGCGCCGCCAGCAGGGTGCGCTCGAGCAGCGCCGAGCCGACGCCGTGACTCTGCCACGGCTTCTCGATGCTGAAGGCGACCTCGGCCACGCCCGGGGAAGCCGCGCCGAAAGGCTTGAGCTCGGCGACGCCGCGCAGGATTCCATCGACCAGGAAGCCGTGCATGACGGTGCCGACCTGCATCGCGGTCTCCGCATAGGCGAGGATCAGCTCGTCGGCGATGGCGCCGCCGAAACGATTTCGCCGGCTGTCGGCATCGAGGCGCAGCAGGTGATCGCGGTATTTTTCAGCTTCGCCGATCCACACCTTGCGGATCACGCCGCCGTCGGCAAGTAATTCGTCCATCTCGGGTCCTTCTGACGTTAGCCGTCATGCAAGACCCTCCAGGCGATCCTCCAGCAGACATCGGGATGCGGCGCGCCGCTTCCCGAATCGGCGCCATTATGCTGTCGCCATATTGCGCATATATTGCGGCGCACCAAATGCGCCAGCGCATTGATTAGGCAGGACCATTGAGAATTACGCGGAGCTTGGGGGGCGAATCCAAAACAGCAAGCCCCGCCGATCGTTTGCATTGCAGCATTGCCGGGGCGGAGGATCTGGGCTCCGCCCCGGATCGGTCCGGATCAGCGCGTTCCCACGAGTTGCCGGCTGCGGTGATAATAATCCGATGTCGCGCGCGCATAACCGTAATGGCGGTGATGCCAGCCATGGTGGGAATGGGCACGCCAGCCGTAACGATGCGCCTGCGCGGGCGATGCGACGCTCGCAAGCGCCAGCGCGGACGCCACCGCGGCGGCCAGCGCAATCTTCGAAGCAATCCTCATCCTTGTCCTCCTTGATGTTGTCGTCCGATCGGCGCGACCGCAGACTGCGATTGTTGCGCCGCCTCCCGGTCCAAAGAAGACGACGCTTGGGAGGCGCAAAAGTTTCGCCCGCCCGCGTGGTTTGCGTCGCGGCCGGCCTGAAACGGAATGCGGCCGGTCTTGCGACCGGCCGCATGCGCGCCAGAACCGGATGGATTGCGTGGCGGAAATTCCTAGTTGTGGCCCTGCGCCTGCCGGTCGTTGATCTGCATCTCGGTCGACCAATTCTGCACCGCAATGAAACGGTGCGTGCCCGACGCATAGGCGCCCGCCGGCATCACTGTCTGCTGGCCGACGATGCGGCCGCTGGTGGCCTGCAGAGCGGCGAGATCCTGGTCGCCCGCGAAGGCCGGGGAAGCAATAGCCGAGAAGAGAACGGCCGCGAGAGCGAGTTTCGACTTCGTGTTCATGTTCAGTCTCCCATTGTGAAGGTGTTGGTCGGTCGACGTGACGTGGTTGGACAGTCTTTCTCTGGTTTTCAGGCGCCGTTCGATTTGATGTATCGTCCAGCACCCGATGATACGGACGTAACCGGAAAGAGTTTCACTAGCGAATCACAAGGGCTCGCCAAAACGCTCCGCTGGTTTCACTTGGACGTGACACCCGCGTGATCAGCGCAAGGCTCGCCTTGTAAGCTCCGGCGAAATGCGGCTATTGCGGTTCGCGCAGGTCCCCAACCCGTCATGCCAGCTTCCATCAGCGCCCATTACACTGCCCTTGTGGCGGCCGGAGAGATCGAGCGCGATCCGGCGCAGGACGCGCTGGTCGCCCGCTTGGCGCGGCTCAACGAGCGCCTGGCGACGCACCGGCTGGCGCGCAAGTCTTCGTCGCTGGGATGGCTGTTCGGCCGTCACGAGCGGAGCGAGGAACCGCTCAAGGGGCTCTACATCCACGGCGACGTCGGCCGCGGCAAGACCATGCTGATGGATCTGTTCTTCGAGGCCTGCCCGGTCCGGCGCAAGCGCCGCGCCCATTTCCACGAATTCATGGCCGACATCCATGAACGCGTGCATGGCTACCGCCAGAAGCTCAAATCCGGCGAGGTCGCGGGCGCCGACCCGATCGTGCTCACGGCCGCGGATATCGCGCAAGAGTCGTGGGTGCTGTGCTTCGACGAATTTCACGTCACCGACATCGCGGACGCCATGATCCTCGGGCGCCTGTTCACGCGGTTGTTCGAGCACGGCGTCGTGGTGGTGGCGACGTCCAATGTGGCGCCCGACGAGCTCTACAAGGACGGGCTCAATCGCGCGCTCTTTCTCCCCTTCATCGGGCTGCTCGAGCGGCGCATGGAGGGGGTGCGGCTCGACGCGCGCGCCGACTTCCGGCTCGAGAAGCTCGCCGGCGTCAAGGTGTGGCACGTGCCGGCGGATGCCGCCGCCGATCATGCGCTCGACGAGGCGTGGCGGCGTCTGGCGCTCGGCGCGAAGGGCGGCCCGCAGGACCTCATGGTGCAAGGCCACGTGCTGCACGTGCCGAAGGCCGCCATCGGGGTTGCGCGTTTCAGTTTCGCCGAGCTGTGCGAGCGGCCGCTCGGCGCCGGCGACTATCTGCGCATTGCCCGGGAGTTTCACGCCATCGTGCTCGATCACGTGCCGGTCATGGCCTATGAGCAGCGCAACGAGGCCAAGCGCTTCATCGTGCTGATCGACACGCTGTATGACAACGCGGTGAAGCTCGTCGCCTCGGCGGCGGCCGCGCCCGCCGACCTCTATGGCGGGACCGAAGGGTTCGAGGCGCAGGAGTTCAAGCGCACCGCGTCCCGTCTGATCGAGATGGGGTCGGACGCCTATCTGGCCCTGCCCCATGGCCGCAATTCGTCGGCCGTGAGCGGCTCAACCGAAGGCATCGTGGAGACATGACGGTGAATCCGCCGCCACCGCTGGGACACGGTCGCCTGCTTGCCGGTCGACTTGAACGGTCCTTCCGAAAGGGCTAACACCCCAGCCATCCATCAGCTCCGTCGCTGGGCGGTTTTCCAAGGACTTATCGCACATGGCACGTCCAAAAATTGCATTGATCGGCGCCGGCCAGATCGGCGGCACGCTCGCCCACCTCGTGGGTCTCAAGGAGCTCGGCGACGTGGTGCTGTTCGACATCGCCGAGGGCATCCCGCAGGGCAAGGCGCTCGACATCGCCCAGTCCTCGCCGGTGGACGGTTACGACATCCGCTTTTCCGGCGTGAACACCTACGAGGCGCTCGAGGGCGC
>DATBBS010000653.1:0-9849 GCA_036270895.1 Xanthobacteraceae bacterium | reverse complement strand
TATCGAGGAAGCGGTGCTGATGTCCGACCGCATCCTGGTGTTCTCGTCCAATCCCGGGCGGATCGTGGCGGAGATCAAGGTTGATCTGCCGCAGCCGCGCAACCGCCTCGACCCCAAATTCCGCCAGCTGGTCGACGACATCTATGCGCGCATGACGGCGCGGCCGACCGACAAGCCGGCGCGCGAGGGCGTCTTTCCGGGCACCGGCATCGCGATGGTGCTGCCGCGGGTCTCGCCCAACCTGCTGGCCGGCCTCATGGAGGCGGTGGCGGCCGAGCCCTATGGGGGGCGCGCCGACCTGCCGCCGCTCGCCGACGACCTGCACCTGGAGATCGACGACCTGTTTCCGGTCGCCGAGACGCTTCAGCTGTTGCGCTTCGCCGAGGTCGCCGAAGGCGACATCCGGCTGACCGACGCCGGCCGGCGCTTCGTGCGCGCCGATTCCGACGAGCGCAAGCGGCTGTTCGCCCAGCACGTGCTCGCTTACGTGCCGCTCGCGGGCCATATCAAGCGGGTGCTGGACGAGCGCAGCTCGCACCGCGCCCCGGCGAGCCGCTTTCGCGACGAGCTCGAGGACAACATGTCCGAAGAGGCCGCCGAGCAGACGCTGCGCGCCGTGATCTCCTTCGCGCGCTACGGCGAGGCCTTCGCGTATGACGAGGAAAGCGGCGTGTTCAGCCACGACAACCCGGGGTGAGTTGGGGGCGAGTGGCGAAGCGGCACTTGTGTTCCCCCCACGAAACCGGGTTTGCCGGGTTTTGTGGGGGGAACGGAGCCCCGCATGCCTGCAGGTCCCTTCGAAGGATGCGGCATCTCATCCCCTTTCGCGGCATGGAACGATGCCGTGCAATATCAACGCATTCTACCAGAGATTTCGCTCCTGTCCTATCGAGAGTTCGCGCGAGTCCAAGACGGAGCGCGCCAGATCGTGCTGGGATGACGCCGCATCGCGGCAAGCCAACACATACGGGAACACATGAAGCAAGGCTCGAGGACTTCAATCATGGACAAGTCCCGCCGAAGATACGCGCCCCTTGCCGGTCTCCTGTTGGTCGGGGCGGCCGCCGTCTCAACGACAACATTCGCGCAGACCATGCCCGGCGACGTCGCCGCGAACTTCGCCAAGGCGGTGGTCGCGCATGACTGGGGGGCGGCCGCAGCTCATGTCACCAATACGAGCCGCGCCGATTTCCTGTCGCTGATGGAGCTCGGCGATCGCGTGACTAAAGCGCGCGGCGATCTGCAATCCGCCATGGATCAGAAATTCAAGCGCGAACCGGCGCGGGGATTTCACGCCGGCGCACCGGCTGACGCCGTTTTGAGCGCCGAGGTCGCGGCGCAGCGCGAGATCAGCCCGACGGTGGTGGAGCTCGACATGCGGCTCTCCACGACCCGGCCCATCGACCCCGCGCCCATCGTCACCTGGCGCGCCGTGCAGGCAGGCGGGGTGTGGAAGATCGAGCTGCCGGCCTGCGCGAACCCGCAAGCCGCGACACCGCTCAAGCAACATCTGGAGGCGGCGCTCGCTATCCACATCAAGCTCGCCGGATCGATCAGCAGGGGTGAATTCGCCAGCGCGGCCGACGTACGGACGGCCCTCGCCAATGCGCAACGCGCGGCGATGCCCAGCCACCCCCAGGCGAGGCAGCCATGAGGTCGCCGCGGCAAACATTGCGATCGCTCGCAGGCTTGACCGGCGCGATACTGATGACGCTCGGCCTCGCCGCCGAGACGCACGGCGATACGGTACGGGTGAAGAAGACCGTCATGCCGTTCGTTGCGCAGTCCACATTCATCTTCGCGGCGGACTTTTCTTTCTGGTCGTGTTTCCCGGCCACCTGCGACAACGTGGTTTTCGATGCCACCGGCGTCGGACCGCAGTCGGCGGGGGAGCCCGCGTTAGCAGATGGACAGATCAGGGTCGGTTTCGAGCATTTCTACGATAGCGGCACGAAGCCCTGTAACTGCTGGTCATACAGCGCTCACGCCTATCGCGGCACGGCACTGTTCCGGACGCGCGATATACCCCACCATTTCAAGAGTGCGACGCTGGTTCTGACCGCCACGGCATCCCACGCGAGCGACCCCAACGCCAAGACTCCCTTCCTGGCGATATTCCGCCAGGATGTTGTGCCCTATCCGTTGGCGGTCGGGGACGTCCAGTTCGATCCAGCGACGGGCCGGACGACCGCGACTCTCCGGCACCTCGGCCAATTTGCCCTTGCGCCCGTCGATACCGATCTGGGTCCGCCATTCACCGCAAGCAAAATCGTCGAAACGGGGCCGTTCAGCTTCCGGCTCGACGTGACCGCTGTCGCCAACGGCTGGCTCCAGGATTGGCCGAACCGGAATCTCGCGCCGCTGCACGGTTTCACCCTGGTCGGCGTCGACGAAAGCTTGCCGACCCAGAGCAACAACGCCCTTCAGGCCACATACGCAGTCACGCTGGAATTCGACATCGACGATCCCGACTTCTGACGCTCATGCGAACTTGGCGATGAAGCATTCGAGACAGAGTTCGCTGATCATGTATGCCTGCGCGGCCGCGTTCGCATGGGCGGCGCCGGCACGCGGCGATACGGTGCGCGTGCAAAAGACCGTAGTGCCCATCGTTGCCGAAACCATCACCATGAATGCCGTCGAGCCGATCTCTGGACTAAAAGTCTCGGGTCCCTTCAACTGTCCATTCCCCCTTCAGTCGCCAGACGCCGAGCCCACGAAGGGACAGATCCTGATCGGTTTCGAGCCTGGAAGCGCAGCCTTCTCGGACGGGTGTTTCCAACATTTCGCCCGCGCCCATCGCGGGGTCGTCCTATTCACCACCCATGATCTGCCACACCACTTCAAAAGCGCCACGCTCGTCCTCGGGGCCGACACTATCCACAATTCGTCATCTTTCCCGAGACCCTTTTCGGCGATCTTCGAAACATCCGTAACCACGCCGCAGGCCCGGTTTTTTGCGGCGCGGCGGCAGGTCGATCTCGATAGCGGGCGCACCACCGTGAACTCGCATACGTCGGCGTCCGACGGTTTCGACAACAGCAGCCTGCAACGCCCGGTGACCGGATCGGTGCAGGACGAAGGCACTTTCAATTTTCGAATCGACGTGACCGCGAACGTGAACAACTGGCTGCTCGACTGGCCGAAGCGCGACCAGACGCCGTTGCGCGGATTCGTTTTCGTCAGCGCGGATGAGAGCCTGCCCGACAACGGCAATGTCGGGTTGAGCGTCTCCTACCTCGTGACGCTCGAATTCGAGATCGACGAGCCGGACATGTGACTGCAGGCGGGAGGAACCATGAATAAGATCGCCAGAAGCTTGCGAATTCTCGCAACGACGTCGGTCTGCTTGCTCGCCATCGCGCAGGCGCAGGCGGCCGACAGGACGTGGGTCTCCGCCATCGCGGGCGATGATTCAAATCCATGTACGCGCACCACGCCGTGCCAGACTCTCAAGGTAGCGCTCGCCAACACGGCGCCCGGCGGCGAGATCAACATCCTCGACTCGGGCGGCTACGGGGCCGTGACCATCAGCCAGTCCGTCAGCATCATCGCGCCGCCCGGCGTCGAAGCCGGCATCCTGGCCGACCCCACCGGCATTATCATCACGGCGGGCCCCAACGATGTCGTGACCTTGAGCGGGTTGGACATCCAGGGGAAAGGCATTGGTATCGAGTTCAAAAGCGGCGGCGCGCTGTTCGTGGATAAATGTGCGATCAGACATTTTCGCGGCGGGACAGGATACGGAATCTGGTTCGAGCCCTCCGGCGGCGCCAAGCTGTATGTTCAGGATACCGCTGTTTCCGACAACAACACCGGAATCAGCATCGATCCGCAAGGAACGGGCAGCGCCATAGTCATGCTCACCCGGGTCCACGTGGAAAACAACGGTATAGGTATCGATCCCGATACACGGACAAGCACAGGCGCGGGCATCAGCATGACCGTGCGGGACAGCGTGTTGGCTGGCAATGGCCATGGCGTCTGGGCGTTCACGAGCGCGTCGAAAGTTCCGCCGGGCACGCTGGGCAGCGGGCCCGTCCACGTGACGATCGATCACAGCGCCATCGCGAGCAACACGACCGGTATCAAGGCGGACGGCTTTAATTCAATGGTCACTGTCAGCAACTCGACGTTCGCCGGAAACGCGAAGGCTGTGGACCTCAATTCCAAGGTCCAGTTGTACCCGACCAACACGCGCGACAATAACGGCGACGATCCCAAGGATCAGTTGTAGCAAGAGATTCAGCGTTCCAAGTGCAAGCTCGGCGCGCCGCCCGAGCGTCACCGCTTGCGCATGCGTGTGTGGCAACCCCCCTCCCCGACCCTCCCCCGCAAGGGGGGAGGGAGCGCGCGCGCATGAGCCAGCTTCACGCCAGCGTCGCAAAACTCAGGCCGGTGCCGGTGCCGGCGGGGGTGCGATAGCCGGGGACATATTCGAACCAGTTCAGATCGAGATGCTCGGCGGCGCCGGCGAGCGCCACCCAGTTGAGGATTTCCGAGCTGCCGGCGTTGAGCTTGTGGCGCGGCAGGTTCTGCAGGAAGGCCGCGTCCTTGTCGGAGATCGCCTTCAGGATGGCGCGGTCGAATTCCTCGTCGACCAGGAAATGGCTCAGGCCCCCGGACGCCAGGATGCCGACACGCGCGTCTCCGGAGAATTTTTCCACCGCCTGCCGCACCGCCCGGCCCAGCTGATAGCAGCGCTGCGGCCGCGGCTGGTTGGGCGCAAAATAGGTGTTGAGAAAGATCGGCACCACCGGCACCGGATTTACCGGGTCCAGCACGTGGCGGTGTACATAGGCGATCGCATGGCCCTCGCCGTCGCCTTCGGGCAGCGTTTTCGAGCTCGCCATATCGAAGCCGATGTCCATCAGGGTCTCGATCAGATGGGTCGCGAGGCCGGCATGGACCGGATAGTCGCGCGGCCCCTCCGCTTCGAAGAATCCCTGGCGGTTGTTCACGTACCAGTCCGGATAATGCGAATAGGTCTGGTGCTGGGTGGCGTTGTTGCGGATGGTGTCGCCGTAATAGACCGCGAAGGCCGGCCGGCAATCCTCCAGGTAGCTCTCGTTCTGGTCGTCGCCCATCACGATCAGCGCATCGAGCTTGGCTCCGGCGACCGCCTTGCGCAAATGCGCCGCCGCCCCGCGCGCGACGTTCTGGCGGGCGACCAGCTGCTCCGGCGCCACCATGTGGGCGAGCTTGGGATCGGCCTTTTCAAGCAGGTCCCCATAGGTGACCGGGCGGCCCTCCTTGTCGCGGTGCTTGATGTTGCGGTCGGTCTCCTGAAACCGCGGCAGCGTCTCGTCGGAGGCGAGCAGCATCGGGGTGTGCGACGTGCCGGCTGCGAACACGATCCTGGCCATTCTGATTTCCTCTTCGCTCAGTCGATCTTGACGCCGGCCGCCTTGGCGACAGACGACCATTTCCGGTTCTC
Organism: Xanthobacteraceae bacterium; assembly: GCA_036270895.1. Taxonomy (GTDB): domain Bacteria; phylum Pseudomonadota; class Alphaproteobacteria; order Rhizobiales; family Xanthobacteraceae; genus JAVDCA01. The sequence goes on along the minus strand of DATBBS010000653.1, from coordinate 4,412 downwards.
GGCCGCAATGAAGGCCCCGAACTCGGCCGGCGAGGCCGCCTGCGACACGGCGCCGAGCTTCTGCAGGAAGCCTTGTGTCTCCACCGTCTGCAAGCCCTCGTTGACGGCGGCGTTCAGCGTATCGACGATGCTCGCCGGCGTCCCGGCGGGCGCCACCACGCCGTTGAAGGTGGTCACTTCATAATCGGGAACTCCCGCCTCGATCATGGTCGGCAGGTCGGGAGCGAGCGCGGTGCGGGCGCGGCTCGTCACCGCGAGCGCGCGCAGCCGGCCCTCACGGATGAGCGGCAGCAGGATGGTGATGCCCTCGAAGGTCATGTGGACCTGCTCGGCCAGCACCGCCGTCACGGCGTCGCCGCCGCTCTTGTAGGGAACGCCCACGATGTCGATGCCCGCCAGGGACTTGAACAGCTCGGTGGTGAGATGCGGCAACCCGCCCGCCCCGGTATGGGCGATATTGAGCCTGCCGGGATTGGCTTTGGCATAGGTGACGAGCTCGCGCACGGATCCAAAGGGCGACGACGGCGGCACCACCAGGATCTGGTAGCTCTCGGACACCTTGGCGACCGGCGCAAAGCTGCTCGCCGGATCATAGCCGGCGCTCGCCGACACCGCCGGGAAGACGGCGAGCACGCTCGTATTCCCGATCAGCAGCGTGTAGCCGTCGGGCGCCGCGCCCATGACCGCGCGCGCCCCGATTGCCCCGCCGGCGCCGGCGCGGTTCTCGACCACCGCGGGCTGCCCGAGCTTCGGCAGGATCTGCGACACCAGGCGGGCCGGCAGATCGGTCGGGCCGCCCGGCCCCGCCGGCACGATCAGGCGGATCGGCCGGTCGGGGAAATTCTGCGCCGCAACGGGCGCGCCGCCCACGCACCATGCCGTCGCCGCGAAAACGACCAGCAGGCGGTGGCCGCCAATCCCCGGTTTTGTCATCCTTCCCTCTTGTCTTGTTCGCAGGCTAGAGCATTTCCGCGCCGGATTGAATCAGGGATTCCATCGGGGGCGTGACGGAGCACGGGCCACGCGCCTTGGATTCGCGTTACCGTTCCGCCTACACTCGCGGCCCACAGAGGGAGCTCCCATGCGCACTAAGCCCTGCCTGACATCCGCCGACGCCAAGAAGATGATGGCCGCCTGCCTTGCCGAGGCGGAAAAGAACAACTGGAAGGTCACGATCGCCATCGTCGACGACGGCGCCGCGCTCATCAGCCTCGAGCGCATGGACGGTGCACCGGCGATTTCCGCAACCGTCGCGCCCGGCAAGGCAAAGACCTCCGCGCTCACCAAGCAGCCGACCAAATTCTGGGAAGACCGCGTCAAGGAACGGCCGGCTTTCGCGAATTTCCCGGCCGGGCTGCTGATCCAGGGCGCGGTGCCGATCGTCCACCAGGGCGAATGCATCGGCGCGATCGGCGTCTCCGGCGTGCAGTCGAACCAGGACGAACAGATCGCCCAGGCCGGCGTGGCGGCGCTCGGCTGAGCGCATGAGCCCGGGCCGCATCGACACCCATCACCACATCTATCCGCCAAAGTATCTCGCCGACGCGGGCGAGCATATCGCCCGCGCCACCCACGTGCATTTCCCTCGCATCTCGCAATGGACGCCGAGCCAGTCGCTCGAGGTCATGGACCGCGACGGGATCGCCACCTCGATCGTGTCGATCTCGCCCAGCCTGTGGTTCGGCGACATCGCGGCGACCCGCAAGATCGCGCGCGAGTGGAACGACTATGCGGCGGCGCTGGCGCACGATCATCCGGGGCGCTTCGCCGTGTTCGCGACCCTGCCGTTGCCCGACGTCGAGGCCTCGCTGCGCGAGATCGACCATGCGCTCGACACCCTCGGCTGCGTCGGCTTCGGGCTGGTGACCAATTACGGCGACAAATGGCCCGGCGATAAAACCTTCGCGCCGGTGTTCGATGCGCTCGACCGCCGCAAGGCCGTGGTCTATTTCCACCCGACGGATTCTCCGGCCTTCGACCGCATCCTGCCGGACGTCCCCTCCCCGATGATCGAATTCCCGTTCGATACCACGCGCGCCATCGTGAGCCTGCTGTTTGGCGGCACATTCACCCGCTGCGCCCACATCCGCTGGATCTTCTCGCATGGCGGTGGCGCCCTGCCGATGCTCGCCGCGCGCATCGCCGGCATTGCCAAAAACCGCAAGGATCTCACCGCCCGCGTGCCCAACGGCGTGATGGCCGAGCTCAAGAAGCTCCATTACGACATCGCCGGGATCAGCGACCCGATCCCGTTCAACGCGATCCGCGCGCTGGTCGGACCCTCGCAGCTCCTGTTCGGCACCGATTATCCGTTCTGGGCCCCGCAGGTCGCGATCGCGACGCTGGCCGAATTCGGCATCAGCCCGGACGAGCGGGAGCGGATCGAGCGCGGCAATGCGCTCGGGTTGATGCCGGGGTTGAGTCGATAACATCCGCCGCGATGGTCCGGCGTGCAACCATCCGGACCCGTCCACGTGACGTCGACCCCATTCTCATCCGAAGTTCCATGGCGGGGCCCGGGTCACTCCTTGCGGCGGGCTGCCCCAAGTTGCGCCGGGTGAAAGGACCATCATGAATGATGGGGATAAATGAATCTTTGCGCTTGATCGCCGCAGATGTGGCTGTGTTCTCCTATAATGTGGTATCGTTCGAAGTTGTCTGTATCCCGTGCCGAGGAGTTCCGCATGTCCCGCGTGCGCCCAAGGCCTACCGGTGTATTGCATCTGGCCCTGGCATTTGGAGGGGCCGTTGCGGCCCTGGGCCTCAGCATCGGCACCATCAACGCGTTCGATGCCGACGCCGGGACAGCCGAAAGCACATGGTGCGTTGAAGCACCCGACAGCGGTGCTCCGCCCAACTGCACCTACCACGATTTTCTGGCCTGCGCGGCGGCCGCCATGGGGGCCGGCGGGTCATGCAAAGCAGGGTCAAGCATCCCGGCCAATGCCGTCGGCGCGAATAATCAGCGCGCTTCCGAGGCGTCGCGGCAAAGCGCGAAGACCCTCCCACGTCGCATGCGCGAAGTGCCCCTGTCGGCGACCGAACGTGAACAGCTGTTCCGCGACTTCGTCGAATGGAATCGCGGGCGCGCCGATCAGACGGACATTGCGGCGCGGGCGGCCCGTTGAGGCGAAGGACCGGCGCCCGGATGACGAGCCGGAATAGCGGCGCGCGTGCCCGACGCCGGTGATCGCGGCGGGAGGGGGAATGCCATGTTCAGCCGTAGAGCCTTGTTGTCGATGGTCGCCGGCGGCATCGCGGCGCCGCGAATGGCTTCCGCCCAGCCGGCATCCCAGAAGGTCGCACTCTATGCCAATGTGGGCGCCGACCTCACGCGCTACGACGTCGACGTCGCGGGCGCCGAGCTGATCAAGCGAGAGACCGTCACGCTGCCGGCGGGCGTGCAATATGCCTGGCCGCATGCGTCGCGGCGTTATCTGTATGTCGCATCCAGCAGCAGCGCGTCCGGTTACGGCAAGGCCGGGACCGAGCACCACGTCACCGCCTTCAGCGTCGACCCCGCGACCGGCGCTCTCAAACCGCATGGGTCCCCGATCACGCTGCCGACACGCCCCATCCACCTCAGCACGGATATTCCATCCGAGAATATTCTGGTGGCGTTCAACAATCCGAGCGCGCTGCGCGTCTACCGCATCAACAAGGATTTTACGCCGGGCGACGAGGTGACCCAGCCGGGTCCGATCGACGCCGGCATCTTCGCCCACCAGGTGCGCACGACGCCCGACAACCGGCACGCGATCCTGGTGACGCGCGGCAACGAAGGCACCTCCACGAAGGCGGAGGATCCCGGCGCCTTGAAGGTCTTCGACTACAACAATGGCGTGCTGACCAACGAAGTGTCGATCGCGCCCAACGGCGGCAAGGAATTCGGCCCGCGCCACCTCGACTTTCATCCGACCCAACCCTGGATGTATGTGTCGATCGAGACGCAGAACAAGATGTACACCTATCGGATCGAGAAGGATGGGATCAACCCGGAGATCGCCCACCGCGCGGATACGCTGGCAGAACCCACCAACATCAGGGCGCGTCAGGCGGCCGGCACCGTCCATGTCCATCCGAACGGTCGTTTCCTCTACGGGGCCAACCGCGCCGAGGCTACGACCGAATTTCAGGGCAAGCAGGTGTTCAAGGGCGGCGAGAACAGCATCGTCGTGTATGCGATCGATCAAGCCAGCGGCATGCCGACGCCGATCCAGCACATCGAGACTCAAAAAGTTCACCCGCGCACCTTTCACATTCACCCGGGTGGGCGCCTGCTGGTGGCCCAGCACAATCTGCCGGTGGATGTGCGCGACGGCAGCGGGGTCAAGACGATAGCGGCCGGCCTGTCGGTATTCCGTATCGGCGATGACGGCAAGCTCACCTTCGCGCGCGGCTACGACATCGAC
>DATBBS010000652.1:0-10045 GCA_036270895.1 Xanthobacteraceae bacterium | reverse complement strand
CGACGCCCCGCTGGCCGAGCGGCTGATGCGGGTGGTGTGGCCGGTGCTCTGGATCCTTCCGGCCATCATCGGGGCGGCCGCGATCGCGTGGCGGATCGCCGGCCGCGACGCGGCGGTCGTCACCCTGCTGCTGGCCGTCGTCGGGCTGCCGGCCTTTCAGCAATTCCTGCCCGGCCGCATCGATCATCACAATATCCAGATCACGCTCGCGGTCGCGACCGTGGCGGCGACCGTGTGGTCCGACCGCGCGCGCGGGGCCGCCTGGGCGGCGGGCGCGCTCACCGGCCTCGCGCTGGCGATCGGGCTCGAGAGCATCGCGTTTCTGGCGCTGTGCGGGGCGGCATTCGGGTTGCGCTATGTCATCGACCGCGACGGCGCAGGATCGCTCGCGCGCTACGGCGCGGCACTCGCCGCCGGCACGGTCGCGGCGTTCCTGGTCAGCGTGGGGCCCGACCATTGGGGCCGTCCCGTGTGCGACACCCTGGCGATCAATTGGGCGTTGCCGCTGGCCGCTGCCGGGCTCCTGAGCGGGCTTGCTGGCCTGGCGATCGCGAGCGAGCGCCGTCTGGTGCGCGGCGCGACCGTGGTGGCGATCGCGGGCGTGGCCGCCGCGACGTTTGTGCTGATCGAGCCGCGCTGCCTCGCCGGGCCCTACGCCATGATGGATCCGACCCTGCGCGCGATCTGGTTTTCGTATGTCTCCGAGATGCAATCGGTGTGGCTCCTCTGGAGCAACTCACCGACGGTCGCCGCCGCCATCGTGGCGTTCCCGGCGGCCGCGGTGGTAGCCACGCTGGTGCTGGCGCGCGAACGCGCGCGGCGCCGCGATTTCGGCTTCCTGGTTTCGGCCGGCGCGCTCGCGGTCGCCGGCGCGCTCACCTTGGGGGTCGGCAAGATGTGCATGTATGCGATCTGGCTCGGCATGCCGCTGGTGGCCGCGGCGTCGCTGCGGCTGTTCGCGCGGCTGCGGCTGGAAAACCTGGCGGCGCGCGCCTTCGCGGGCATGCTGCTCACCCCGGCCGTGCTCTCGGCCGGCGCGATCGCGGCCGTGCAGGCGGCCGGCTACCCTGCCGCCAAGGACGACGACGACCGCATTCTCGGCGGCTGCTTCAACACCGCCAATTACGCCCAGCTGGCGCGGTTGCCGCAGGGCGTCGTCGCGGCCGAGGTCGATATCGGCTCTTTCGTGCTGGCCCTCACCCCGCATGCGGCGCTCGCGGCACCCTATCATCGGCTGTCGGAGGGAATCATCGCGGCCCACCGGATCCTCGCCTTGCCGCCCGAGAGCGCGCGCGGCGTCGTTGCGCGCTTCGGGGTCACCTATGTGGTCACCTGCGGCGCCCGCGTGCCGCCGGGGATGGGCGATGCAGAGCGCGCCGCAAGTTTGTGGGGCCGATTGCAGGCCGGCACGGTGCCGGAATGGCTTACCGCCGTGCCGGCGCAGCCCGGAGAGGTCTTCACGGTCTATCGGGTCACCGGGAACTAGGGGCTGCACGCGCCGGATTTCAGGAAATGCGCAAGCGCCGACGCCGACTCGTCCTCATGGATCGGACGTCGTCTCCCCGTTTATCGTCAGTACATCACCCACTTCGCGATGAAGAAGTTGAAGGGCAGCTTCGTCGGCAACCGCTCCCAAGCTCTGTCGAGAGCCATCAGGGGTCGCGCGTACCATGGCTTCCAGGATTGCGGGATGCGAAGCGCCCAGTTGTGCAAGATCAGCAGCGCCCCCGGGCTTCCCTTATAAACCACGGATTCACATCTGAAGTACGGTGAAAATTGCTTCAGTAACGCATCGTGCGACAGCGCTCTCTCCGTGCCTGCTTCGAAGTTTTTTCGGTCCAATCGGTACCAGAGCGCGCGAATCGGTTGCAGAAAGTAGTCCGCGTTCGGCTCCACCATGATCAATGAGCCGCCCGGACGTAAAAGACGTCGTATATTGGCAAATGCCACGTCCAAGTCGGCGACGAAATGGTGGATTCCGCCGCTTGCAATGGCGGCGTCGAATTTCTCATGAATGTCGAACGGCTTGGTGAAATCCGCGACGAAGCAGGGACTGCCGTTCTTGCGTTCATGGTCGCGGGCCGCCTTTTCCGAAATGTCGGTGCCGACGATCCGGATGCCGGGCCGGCGTTGCTTCAACCAGCGCCCCGTAAACCCGTCGCCAGACGCGAGTTCGATGACGCTCTTGGTGCCGGGATCGAGCAGACGATCGATCGGTTCGAGGACGCGATCAATCCTGTATTCCGTGGCGAAGCGGTCGGTCGTCGCCTCGTAATATTTGTCGTGAATCGTGTCGAATAGCTCCCGCTGTCCGGACATGGTCAGGCTCCGCAATTCGGAGTGACAGTTACTCCTCCGGACCTCTTAAAGCGGCGTTAACTTATGCGCGCCTGCGCCGCGGCCGGCCGAAAGTTTCGCGCATCCGCGGTCGCATTTTAACCGCAAGCTTAATTCGACTTTAGCGATATCCAGGCATCCTCGCGCGGCCGCCACAAGGGCTGGGAGCGACCGCGTGATCGACGTCAGCATCGTCCTGCCGTGCCTGAACGAGAGCCGCACGTTGGGCCACTGCATCGAGGGCGCACAGCGTACGCTCGATCTTCTCAAGACACTACATTCGCTCGCCGGCGAGATCATCGTGGCGGACAACGGCAGCACCGACGGCAGCCAGGAGCTGGCACGCCGCCTCGGCGCGCGTGTCGTGGACGTCAGCCATCCGGGTTATGGCGCGGCGGTGTGCGGCGGTTTCGGCGCGGCGCGCGGGCGCTATCTGGTGATGGGCGACGCCGACGGCTCCTACGACTTTCTCGAGGCGGTGCCGATGATCGAGGCGCTGATGGCCGGCGCCGATCTTTGCATGGGCTCCCGTTTCAAGGGCGACATCAAGCCCGGCGCGATGCCGTGGAAGAATCGCTACTTCGGCAATCCGGTGCTGACCGGCATTCTCAACCTTTTGTTCCGTGCCGGCGTCGACGACGCGCATTGCGGCCTGCGGGCGCTGACCAAGGGTTGCTTCAAAAGGCTGCGACTCGAAGGATCCGGCATGGAGTTCGCGAGCGAGATGGTCATCAAGGCCGCGCTGCTCCATCAGCGCATCGCCGAAGTGCCCGTCACCTTGTGGCCGGACCGGCGCGACCGGCCGCCGCATCTGCGGCCATGGCGCGACGGATGGCGCCATCTCCGCCATCTTCTGATGCTGAGCCCCTACTGGCTGTTCGCCCTGCCGGCCGGATTGGTTGGGATCGTTTCGCTCGCCATTCTCGTGACGATGACCGTCACCTGGCTGTCCAGCGCCGAAGTGACGCGATTCGGAAACTACTGGGCGATCCTGGCGGGATCCACGTTTACGCTCAGTCATATCGGGGTCGTGTTGGGGCTCGCGGGCCAGCTCTACGGCATTCGGAAGCGCTATCGCGCCGCGCCGCGCTTCCTCGGCTTCCTGGGGCGGTGGCTGACGCTCGAAGCCATGCTGGTCGCCGGATTGGGCGGAATCGCGACGGGACTCGCGATCTTGATCGGGGTCATTGCCTATTGGTCGGCGCATAGTCTCGAGGCGATCGCCAATGTGCTTCCCGCGGTCCTTGGCACCTGTGCGGTCGCTATCGGCATGCAAAACATCCTCGGCGGATTCCTGCTTGCCATCGTGAGCGGCAACGAGGCCGAGTTTTTGCGAGCCCTTCCGTCGCCGCAATGGTCGGAAGAGCAGCAGCTGTCCTCCGAGCAACCCGCACGGCGCCGCGCCGGGGCGCCGGGCGACCGCCGACTCTAAGGCGATCAGCATGCGCATCCTGATCGTCTCCGCCTATTTCGACCATCATCGCGGCGGTATCGAAATCGTCGCCGGACGACTCGCCCGGGAATTCCGGCGTGCCGGCCACACCATAGCCTGGCTTGCCAGCGCCGCCTCCACCCACACGTCCGCCTCCGAGCGCGAATGGCTTGTTCCGGTGCCGGCATTCAACGGAATCGAGAAAGTCTTTGGAATTCCGTTTCCGGTACCAGCGCCGACCAGCCTTCGGATGATTCACAAGCAGGTCGAGCGAGCGGACGTCGTCATGTTGCACGACTGCCTCTATCCGGCCAACGTCGCGGCATTTCTTTTTGCGCGCTGGCTGAGGAAGCCGGTCGTCGTCACGCAGCATATCGGCAACGTGCCGTTCCGAAACCCGTTTCTGCGCGGTCTGATGAAGTCGCTGACGCGAGTCGTGACCCGACCGATGCTCGCCAGTGCCGATCAGGTCGTCTTTATCAGCAACGTCACCGCAAAAGCCTTCGCGGACATTCGCTATCGGAGGCCGCCGCGTCTTATCTTCAATGGAATCGACGCCAACGTTTTTCATCCGGCCACGAGCGAGGGCGAACGAGCCGCGGTACGTACCCAGCTTGGGCTGCCGTTGGACCGCCCCGTCGCGCTGTTCGTCGGCCGCTTCGTCGAAAAGAAGGGGCTGCACATCCTGCAACAGGCGGCCCGGCTTGGCGGCGATGTGGTCTGGGCTTTCGCGGGGTGGGGTCCGCTCGATCCCCGGCAATGGGCGCTTCCCAACGTGCGCGTCTATTCCGGACTGGGCGGGACATCGCTCGCTCCGCTCTATCGGGCGAGCGACGCCTTCGTCCTCCCGAGCACCGGGGAGGGGTTTCCGCTCGTCGTCCAGGAGGCGCTTGCGTGCGGCCTTCCGGTGGTGTGCGGAGCCGAAACCGCACAGGCCGATGAAAGGCTCGCCGGGCTGCTGCATCCGGTCGCGATCGATGATCGCCATTGGGGCAGGACTGCAAGCGACGTCGTGCAAGCCGTCAGCGCGGCGATCACCGCGCATCGGCGGTCCCCGCTCGCGAATGTGGCAGATTGGTACAGCTGGTCGCGGGCGGGTCAGCTTTATCTCGACCTTCTGAACACGATATCGACGCAACCCGCGGCCCCGCGGCGGGCCGCGGCGGGCCTGATGGATGTCGCCGCCAAGGCGGGGGAATGATGGGCGTCGCGCCGCGTTATCTTTTGGTCGCGATCGCGTGCGCGATCTCGTATAACGTGATCCTCATTACGGGCGACTTCTTCGGCCTTCACTACGTCGTGAGCACCCTGATCTCCTATGCGGTCGGCGTCTTCTTGGGCTACGGGCTGCATTCGGTTTTTACATTCGGTCGCGAGCTATCGGCGCAATCGCTGTTTCGCTATGCGCTTGGGATCGCCGCCAATCTGCCGGGATCGATCGTTCTGTTGTTTGTGTTCTGTGATGTCGCGGGCATATCGGTTGTGGTTGCGGCACCGGCAACGACCGCGATCCTATTTCTATGGAACTTCGCGATGAGCCACTGGGCCATCGCCAGAAACCCGCTGCGACGGAGGACCGTCTGAATGAACCGCCAGCCGCCAGCCGACGCAATCGATATCTCGCTGGCCGACGTCACCGAGGCCTTGGCGAGGCACATCTCTTTGTATCGGTGGCGCCGGCCCACCTATCAGACCGCGATGCTCAGGAGCTTGCGACGGGCCTGGCAGCCCACCGACAGAACGGTGCTCGACGTCGGCGGCGGGACCGGCATCATGGCTCAATCCATCAAGGAATTGTTCCCGGTGGATCGCGTGGTCTCGGTGGACGTCGAGAATCGCTATCTCGACGGTTTGGACATTGAAACGCGGACCTATGACGGTCGGACGTTGCCATTTCCCGACGGCGCGTTCGATTGCGTGTTGCTTTGCAACGTTCTTCACCATGTGCCGAAGAGCTTCCGTGCGTCATTGCTGAAGGAATGCCGCAGGGTCGCCGCAACCGGGACGGTCTACATCAAGGATCACGTGGCGGAGTCACGGCTCGATCATTTGCGGCTGAAGATTCTCGACCTTCTCGGCAATGTCCCATTCGGCGGCATGGTGGAAGCGAGCTATCTGGAAGCGGCCGATTGGCAGACGCTGGCCGGCGAGGTCGGGCTATGCATCGAATCGCGGGATGGCGATGCCTACCGCGACGGAGTCATGGCGCGCCTATTCCCGAATCGGCTGGAGGTGGTCATGAGGTGGGTCTCCGCCGCACGCAGATGAGTCCCGCCGCCGCTCAATGGCCGTCACCGATGCGCGATGACGGGGCGGCCGCAACCCAAGGAACGCGCCAGCGTCCTTAGTTCCGAGTCGTGCTCGGCCATGACCGGCAGGCTTGGCACGACTCTCATTCCGATGCGCCGAGCGTCCGCTTGGTCGAAGATCGCCACGTCGTAGCGCCGGCACAACTCGCTCAGCCGCGCCTCGTCCAGTTTCCATAGACCAAGCACCTTTGGCGGCGTGTGCAGGAAAGGATCATTTCTGACGAGGTCCTGGCCGTACCAGATGGCCGTCGGATCGACGAGGACCACCTCGGCACCGGCATGCTGGATCGCTTGGGTTGCCGACGCATAGGGCGCCACGAAGCCATGCACCTGAGAGGCGCGCCAGGGCAGCAGCACGAAAAGCGAGAGCAGCACGCTCGACGACAATGCAAGCGCGGGCGTCCGCGCCATCCGCGATTCGCGCTCCGTCACCTGAATCCAGCCTTGCGCCGCCATCAGCGAAAGGCTGCCGAGCAATCCATGCAGGTAACGATAGCCCCAGCCATGTCCCTGGAACGGCATCAGCACCAGTACGACGCCGAGCGTGAGCACAATTCCTGCCGCGAGCCGGACGACCGCCGCGTTGCGGGCCCGCGCAGCGAACAGGCCGACCAGCGCCAGCGGCATGAGGAGCGGGCTCTGCCAGGCGAGGAATCGCAGCAGGTTCAGTCCCATCAGGAGAAAGCCTGCCGGGCTGACGTCGATCATGACGAGGACGCGGTGAATGAAATCGAGCATGCCGGCATGGGCCGAGGGCGCCGCCGGGCCATTCGCGACGTGGAGCAGGAAGCTCCAATACAGAATCCAGAACAGGCCGATGACGCCATAGACGGCGGCATAATAGGTCGCGAGCTTCCAGCGCCGCGCCAACACGAGCGCGACGAGGAACGGCGCGGCAAAAAGAGGGTGAAAGACCACCTGGTGCAGACCGCAAGCCACGAAAGCCACCCCGGCCGCCATGCCGTGGCTGGCCCGGGTGTCGCGCAGGAACAGCCACAACCACACCATGTTGAGGGCGAGATGGGCCGTCATCGCATAAGGCGTCATCGCGGTTATCAGGAACTGCGATGAGCAGACGAGCAGAATGATGCCGACCACGGCCGCGTCGGGACGGTCCGGCCATAGACGGCGCGCAACCGCGAACACGGCGATGATCGCCACACCCGCCAGGACGACGCCCTCCCAGGCCGGGTCACCGAGCAGGACGAATACCGCCCGGATCGCCGCGTTCATCGGCAGATAAGACGAGACCCAGGCGGTGTTGTCGGGCAGTTCGAGCCGGAAGATGGGCTGGAGCGCCGGCACATAGGCGCGCCAGTCCGGCGCAACGGAGGCCAGCAACCTGCCGGACGAAATGATCCTGGCGTCGAACTCGGCCATGAACTCGTCGGCCGACAATCCGAAATTCAGGTACACGACACGAGCGCCCACCCAGACGATGCAGCAACCGGCCACCAACGTGATCCAGGTCAGACGGAATTCATGCTGCGGTTTGATCGAGGGGAGGGCGACCGCCAGACGGCTGCCGAGCACCGCCGCGAGCCCGGCAAAGAACAAGCCGAAAAGAACCAGGGCGGGTAAGTCCTGGACGGCGAGGAAATACAGGCTGATCTGGGTGGAGTCGCGGTCGATGGTCATTCCCCAGGCAGCGCCCCCGAGCGCCACGCCCGCGACGACGGCCATCGCCATGTTCAGATTGTTGCGCGCCGCATGCATCTGTTCGGTCGGCACCGTGAACTCCGTGCAGCTGCCGCGAACGGCTGACACGACCGGCATAGCGTCAAAAGTTTGCGGAAACGTTCCCGTCGATGGGCCGGAAACGGGCATCGGCGCGCGCGATCGTCAGGGCGGCGCGGACCAGGAGGCCGACCGAGATGTGCGACGCAAGCTTTCGTTAACCGGACCGCCTCGCCAACGGCATAAGGCGCCGCCGGGACGAGCGGTGGGGAATCCGGCCGACGCGGCGGCGCGTCCCCGGCCGTCGCAAAAAAGTCTCCCAAACATGCTGTTGTGGCTTAGCGTCGCGTGAACGGAGCGTCGGGATGAACGACAGCGGCCATGTGGATGGAAAATATTACCAAGCCATGCCGTCGGGTTCGCTGTCCGAACGGCTGGTGAGCGCGGCGCGCGATCGCATCTATGACGACTTCATCCGGTATTGCGGCCCTCAGCCTCAGGACACGGTCCTGGATGTCGGCGTCTCCGATGTCATCAACGATGCCGCGAACATGCTGGAACGGAAATACCCGTATCCTGACCGGGTCACCGCACTCGGCCTGGGCGAAGGCGCGGAATTTCGCGCCGCCTTTCCGCAGACCGCCTATGTGCGCATCGAGCCCAACCAGCGCCTGCCCTTCGCCGACAAGAGCTTCACGATTGCGACCTCGAATGCGGTCCTTGAGCATGTCGGCAGCGGCCGCCATCAGGCGCTGTTCGTGAGCGAATTGATGCGGGTCGCCCACAAGGTCTTCGTCAGCGTCCCGCATCGCTATTTTCCGGTCGAGCATCACACCGGGATTCCTTTCCTGCATTACTGGGACCGCACCTTCGCGCCGGCGTGCCGCTACCTCGGCAAGTCCGAATGGGCGGAGGAAGGGAATCTTATTCTGATGTCGCGGGATCGGTTGAGATCCCTGGCCCCGGCGCATGCCGTGATCGCCCATACGGGCCTCAATCTCGGTCCGCTGAGCTCCAACCTCATGCTCTTCATCGATCCCGCAACGGCGCCGTGACCGTCGCGCCCGTCGGCACGGTTGGCGACGATCATTCAGCCGTGCCGTGGGCGCTCGTGATGCCGGGCGGCGAGGCGGCGCCGCTCGTCCCCCGCCGCCAAGCCTCGGGTCGCGACGCGGGGGGGCGCAGCCGGAGGCTCCGGATGCCCGACCGATCGCGCTGACCCTGCGTCCGCCGGCCGGCCCCGCACCAGGCCCGTGCCGAATTGGTTGATTCCTTGTTAACGCTGGCAAATTCTCCCCGCCTATCTTGCGGGCCGATACGGCCCTCCTATATGAGCGTCTGAGCCTGCCGAGGGCGGCGGGACATGTGTTTTTAGGGATCGGAGCGGGGCTGTCCGGACCGGGTCTCAAGACCCGGCAGGCCGGTCCTTCCGGGTGCCACAAGGGCCCGTCCGATCTGCTGCAGAGAGAGGGAAGACTATGGGCAAGGTCATTGGCATCGACCTCGGCACGACAAATTCCTGCGTCGCCGTGATGGAAGGCAAGACGCCGAAAGTCATCGAGAACGCGGAGGGCGCGCGCACCACGCCATCGATCGTCGCGTTCACGGATGACGGCGAGCGGCTGGTGGGACAGCCCGCCAAGCGCCAGGCGGTCACCAATCCCGAAAAGACCTTCTTCGCGGTCAAGCGCCTGATCGGCCGGCGCTACGACGACCCGGTGGTCGAGAAGGACAAGAAGCTCGTTCCCTACAAGCTGGTGCGCGCCTCCAATGGCGACGCCTGGGTCGAGGCCGACGGCAAGACCTATTCGCCGTCGCAGATTTCCGCCTTCATCCTGCAGAAGATGAAGGAGACGGCCGAGGCCCATCTCGGCACGCAGGTCGACCAGGCCGTCATCACGGTGCCGGCCTATTTCAACGACGCCCAGCGCCAGGCCACCAAGGACGCCGGCAAGATCGCCGGTCTCGAGGTGCTGCGCATCATCAACGAACCGACCGCGGCCGCGCTCGCCTATGGGCTCGACAAGCAGAAGAGCGGCACCATCGCGGTCTACGACCTCGGCGGCGGCACCTTCGACATCTCGATCCTCGAGATCGGCGACGGCGTGTTCGAGGTGAAGTCGACCAACGGCGATACCTTCCTGGGCGGTGAAGACTTCGACATGCGCCTGGTCAGCTATCTGGCCGACGAGTTCCAGAAGGAGCAGGGCATCGACCTGCGCCGCGACAAGCTCGCGCTGCAGCGCCTCAAGGAGGCGGCCGAGAAGGCCAAGATCGAGCTGTCCTCGAC
>DATBBS010000651.1:0-6420 GCA_036270895.1 Xanthobacteraceae bacterium | reverse complement strand
CACCTTCGCCAATATCCGGATCAAGAACCAGATGGTGCCGGGCGTCGAAGGCGGCGTGACCATCCACTATCCGTCGCGCCAGAAGATGCCGATCTACGACGCGGCGATGCGCTACAAGAACGAGAATGTGCCGCTGGTCGTCATGGCGGGCCGCGAATACGGCACCGGCTCCTCGCGCGACTGGGCCGCCAAGGGCGCGGCGCTGCTCGGGATCCGGGCGGTGGTCTGCCAGTCCTTCGAGCGCATCCACCGCTCGAACCTGATCGGGATGGGCGTGATCCCGCTCTGCTTCGAGGAGGGAACCTCATGGCAGACGCTCGGCCTCAAGGGCAGCGAGCAGGTGACCATCCGCGGCCTGCACGGCGAGCTCAAGCCGCGCCAGCGGCTGATCGCCGAGATCGTCGCGGCCGACGGAGGGTTGAAGCGGGTTCCGCTGGTCTGCCGCATCGACACGCTCGACGAGCTGGAATACTTCAAGAGCGGCGGCATTCTGCAATACGTGCTGCGCCATCTCGCGGCCTGAGCGCAGGCCCGGCCGGCCGATTTTCGCAACCGCCGGCGTCCGGCGGTTGCATTTTTTTCACCTCTCTCGCCCCTAGGCATTTACCTCACCTTGAAGTGAGTGGCGGGTGATCGTCCATCTGATTATGACAGGAAGGCGGGGGGCCCGTTCGCGTGCAATGGAGATCGGCATGACAGGTCGCCGTTACATGGCGTTGGGAACCCTTGCGGTTGCGCTCACGGCCGGCGTATCGGCATCCGCCGCCGAGCCGCGTGCCGTGCTGGAGCTGTTCACCAGCCAGGGTTGCTCATCCTGTCCGCCCGCCGACAAGCTGCTCGCCGAATTGAGCCAGGACCCGACCCTCATCCCGCTGACGCTCGCGATCGACATTTGGGACTATCTCGGCTGGAAGGACACGCTCGCGGTGGCCGGCCATTCCAAGCGGCAGAAGGCCTATTCGCATGCGCGCGGCGATCGCGAGGTCTACACCCCGCAGATGGTCGTCAACGGCGCGGTGCAGACGCTCGGAAGCGACCAGGCGGCGATCGAGCGCGCGATCGCGCAGACCCGGCGCAACGCCGCGACGCTGTCGCAGCCGCTCACCCTGACGGTCGCGAACGGCCGGGTCACGGTCGCGGCGCCGTCCGCCAGAAGTGACGCGAGCAAAAGCGATGCGGGCGCCGAGGTGTGGCTTTGCCCCGTGTCGAAGGCCGTCGAGGTCGCAATCGGCCGCGGCGAGAACAGTGGGCACACCATCACCTACCACAACGTGGTGCGTCGCTGGGTGAAGCTCGGAGTCTGGAAAGGCAATGCCGAAAGCTGGACCATTCCACTGGAGGACGTGAAGTCCGAGGGTGTCGACGCGGTCGCGGTGATCCTGCAAAACGGTACCGCTGCGGCGCCCGGCCCCATGATCGGCGCTGCGATGACGTCGCTCGACCCGAAGAAAACCGCGTCGCCCCTATCCCCTGACGTCGGGCGGTGAGCGATCGCGCGGGCCGGAGCACTTGTGCCGGCTCCGATTGAAATGTCCCGGCGCAATTCCGGCGGTAAATTCCGACAGCAAAAAAAAGGGCCAGCTTGCGCTGGCCCGAAGCGTAGGGGGATTGAACCTTACACGGAACAAAAACAAAGGAGTCGGCCGGTACAAGCTCCGGGGGGCTGGGGGGCTGAGGAATCCGAAACCCGTACCGAACCGAACCCTGTGATTGTCTTTTGACTGCTCAGATGGACAGGGGCGGGGCCGAATCAGGGCAGTATTATGAAGCTGCCTAACGAACGCGTGATCGCCGGTTCCACGACCGCGTGCCTGCGACACGGCGCGCGGCGACAGCCGCCGCGAAGGCCTTGCCGACACTCCGTTTCGGCGCGATCATGACGATGTCACGACAAGGAGGCGCCGCATGACCTTCGGGCCCGGCGAAACTGATCCCAGCGCGATTCACCGGGGCGACGGCGCATTTGCCGCCGCCCCGCAGCCTCCCTGCGTGACCTTCGACCGGCGTGAGCTCGACCGCATACTGGGCCTTTACGGCCGTATGGTTTCCGCCGGCGAATGGCGCGACTACGCCATCGACTTCCTGCGCGATCGCGCCGTTTTCTCGGTCTTCCGCCATGCCGCCGAAGTCCCGATCTATCGCATCGAAAAGAACCCAAAGCTGGCACGCCGCCAGGGCGCCTACAGCGTCATCACGGCGACCGGCCTGATCATGCGGCGCGGGCCCGAGCTCGATCGCGTGCTGCGCGTGCTCGACAAGCCGCAGAAGGCGATCCGGCTGGTGGCGAACTGAGAGGCGCGGCGAGCAAGTAGCGAATATCTCGAACAGCGTTTCCGTGTTCGCCATTCGCTTCCTCACGGTGGCATCGAGGCTCCCGGCCCCAAGGGCCGCTGCATCAGAACGGAGTCGAGCCAGCGGCCGAACTTGAAGCCGACATTCTCGATCGTGCCGATGGGCCGGAATCCAGCGGCCCGATGCAACGCGATCGACGGCGCCTGGGCGGAATCCCCGATGACCGCGATCATCTGTCGGAAACCGGACTTTTCCGCCTCCACGATCAGACGGCCGAGCAGGGCCGCGCCGACGCCCCGGCGGTGCATGTGCGGCGCCACATAGATCGAATCCTCGACGCTCCAGCGATAGGCCGGCCGTGACCGGTAGGGGCCCGCATAGGCATAGCCCGCGATGACGCCGTCGATCTCGGCCACCAGATAAGGATAGCCGGCGTCGATCAGCGCTTGGCGGCGGCGCGCCATCTCGGACGCGTCGGGCGGCTCGAGCTCGAATGACGCCGTGCCGTGACGCACGGCGTGATCGTAGATGGCCGTGACGGCGGGAAGGTCGGCGGGGGTCGCGGCTCGGATCGCCGGGCTCATGGATTATGCGGATACCGCGCCGGCGGCGCGCCGCAAAGCAAAAAAAAGCGCCCCGGAAAAGGCCCGGGGCGCTTCCAGCAAGCTGCTGCAGCGATCAGCGGCGGTCGCCGAAGATGCGGAGCAGGAACAGGAACATGTTGATGAAGTCCAGATAGAGGCTGAGCGCGCCCATCACGGCCTTGCGGCCGGCGACCGTGCCGTCATCCATCGGGTCGTAGAACTCCTTGATCTTCTGGGTATCCCAGGCGGTGAGTCCGGCGAAGATCAGGACGCCCAGCACCGACACCGCCCAGTCGAGGCCGCTCGACTTGAGGAAGATGTTCACCAGGCTGGCGATGATGATGCCGAACAGCCCCATCATCATGAAGGATCCCATGCCGTCGAGGTTGCGCTTGGTCGTGTAGCCCCACAGGCTCATGGCGCCGAACGAGGCCGCGCTGATGAAGAACACCCGCGAGAGCGAGGCCTGGGTGTAGACCACGAAGACGCTGGCGAGCGACAACCCGAGCAGTCCGGCATAGACGAAGAACAGCAGGCGCGCCGTCGACGCCTGCATCTGTCCGATCCGGTAACTCAGGAAGAACACGAGGCCGAGCGGCGCCAACAGCAGCACCCACATCAGCGGCCCGGCGAAGATGGCCTGACCGAACGGCGTGGCGCCGGTCACGAAGCCGCGCGAGATGACGATCGCATCGCCGCCCGCGGCCTGAAAGGCGAGCCAGGCGACGACGCCGGTAAGTGCCACGCCGCCCGCCATGTAGTTGTAGACGCGGATCATATGGGCGCGCAGCCCCTGATCCAGCGCGGCCGCGCGGTCGACACCGAACCCGCGCGTGGCCGCATAATTCCGGTCGAAGTCCGACATCGAAGCTTCCTTTCTGTCGCCCGGATGCTTACGGGCGCTAAGGGCATCGGGGTTCAAAACCCGAGTGCCGGATGCGGCAAATCTAGTGGTTGTCGACCGCCAGTGGAAGGTACCTGCGACGCTATTGTTAGGGCCGGCTGGTTACCGAATCTTAACCTTGTGGTGCTCGGCGGCAGCTTGTGGCTTGGCGCCGCCCGGGGACGCATTGGCGGCCGGGCCCGCCTGTCACTCGTCGCGCTGCCCCAGGAGCTGCAGCAGCAGCGTGAACAGGTTGATGAAATCGAGATAGAGCGACAGCGCGCCAAGGATCGCGGACCGCTCCGCCGTCTCGCCGTCCATCGCGCCGTAGAGATACTCGCTCTTGAGCCGCTGGGTATCCCAGGCGGTGAGACCCGAGAACACCAGGACGCCGATGACCGAGATCCCCCATTGCAGCGCCGAGCTCGCCAGGAATCCATTGACCAGGCTTGCGATGATAATGCCGAACACGCCCATGATGGCGAACGAGCCGAGGCCGGCGAGGTCCCGCTGCGTCGTGTAGCCCCATAGCGAGAGCGCGCCGAACGAGGCGGCCGTGATAAAGAACACCCGGGTGATCGAGGTGTGGGTGTAGATCAGGAAGATCGACGCGAGCGAGAGCCCGACCATCGCGGCGTAAAGCCAGAACAGCAACTGCGCGGTCGCCGGCCGCAGGCGCTCGACGCCGAAACTCAAGCCGAATACCAGCGCCAGCGGCGCGAAGATGATCGCCCATTTCAACGGGCTCACGAACACCGCATAGCCGATGGCGGTGAGCAGGATGTCGCGGCCCTGCACCACGAAACCCGCCGGAATCGGAATGACGCGGCCGGCGCGGATCACATAGGACGCATCCGCCACCGTGCCGGTCACTGACAGCAGGTAAAGTCCCAACGCGGCCGCGCCGGTGATCGCCAGCCCGACCATCATGTAGTTGTAGACGCGCCGCATATAGGACCGCAGGCCGGCGTCGATCGCGGCCGTCTCGGCCTGCGTCATCGCTGCCCCGAAGCCGGCGACGTTGCGATCAATGTCCGACATCATCGTTGCCCGATATCCTTCGCGCATGCAGTCGCCCGCATCATGACGCGAATCCCGGCCGCCACAAGGCCGTCGTAACCCCATAAGTCGTTGGAATGGCGTCAAAAAGCCGCGAGGCTCGGCCGCAAAATGATGAAACGGCTAGAGATTTCGCAATACCGCGGCCGGCTTGCGACCAAGCGCCGCAAAGGTCCCGATGAGTCCGAACAGCAACGTGATGACGAGCGCGATCAGGGCGGCCGCGATCGCCGGGCCGCCCTGCCATTCGAACCGCAAGGTCATCACGTCGGCAACGACGCGCCATGCCGCGATCGAGCCGGCCACGACGCCGAACAGTACGGTAGCGAGCCCGAGCAGCAGATATTCGAGCGCATAGGCGGTCAGGAGCTGGCGCCGGGTCGCGCCCAGCGTCTTGAGCACCACCGCGTCGTAGACGCGGTGACGATGCCCGGCCGCGAGCGCGCCGCCGAGCACGAGCACGGCGGCCAGCAGCGTGACCGCGCTCGCAACGCGGATCGCCAGCACGAGATTCATCACCACCTCGCCGACTGCGTCGAGCGCGTCCTTGACGCGTACCGCCGTGACTGCCGGAAACGCGTCGCCCGCCGCCTTCAGCAGCGCCATCTCCTCGGCGGCGCTGGCGCCTCCCGGATAGGTCACGGTCGCAATATGGGTGGCGGGCGCGCCCGCAAAGGCGCCGGGCGAGAATACCAGGACGAAATTGATGCCGAGCGATTGCCAATCGACCGCGCGCAGGTTGGCGATCCTCGCCGTTATGTTGCGTCCGAGCACGTTGACGGTGACGTCGTCGCCGAGCTTGAGGCCGAGTCCGTCGGCGAGCTTCTTCTCGAACGAGAGCAGCGGCGGTCCCGAATAGTCTTCGCCCCACCATTTGCCCGCGACGACGCGCGAGCCCAGCGGCACGGCGCCCGTATAGGTGATGCCGCGGTCGCTCTGCAGCACCCATTGGGCGTCCTGCCTGGGCTTGAGATCTTCCGCCTTGACGCCGCCGGCGGCGACGATGCGGCCGCGCAGCATCGGGACGCGCTCGAGAGTCGCGCGCGGGGCCTGCGCGCGTATGAATGCGTCGAAACGCTCGGCCTCCGCGCCCTGGATGTCGAGGAAATAGAATGACGGCGCCTTCTCGGGCAGCGCTGCCATGAATTGCCTGCGCAGATTGCCGTCGATCTCGAGCACGGTGACCAGCAAGGCGAGCCCGAGGCCGAGCGAGAGCACCACGGTCGGGGTCAGCGCGCCGGGACGATGGATGTTCGCGATCGCCAGCCGCCACATGGTCGAACGCGGTCGCGGAGAGCGGCGCGCGAGCCCCATGAGGGCGAAGGCGACCAACCGCAGCGACAGGAACACCGCCACCGCGGCGGCCACGAAGATCGCCGCGATCTTGCGGTCATAGGCCGCCAACACCGCAAGCACCGTGAGGGCGAGCGCCGCGAGCATGACCGCCGCCAGGTAGCGGGCGCGCGGGATGCGCCGGTCGGGAGCGATCTCGTCGCGAAACAGCGCCGAGACCGGAACGTCATGGGCGCGTCCGAGCGGCCAGAGCGCGAAGGCCGCCGCGGTCAGGAGGCCGTAGGCGAGCGCCGCGACGAGCTCGAGGGG
>DATBBS010000650.1:0-1516 GCA_036270895.1 Xanthobacteraceae bacterium | reverse complement strand
GTTGGTGTCGACGTCGACCCGCGAGAAGCCCTTGCTGGTGAACTCGTAGGCCACCATGGCGCCCGACGCGTCGATCGCGGCGCGGGCGCGGTGGATCGAGGCGGGGCCCTTGGGGTCCCAGCCGGTGCCCTGGTCGCGCATATATTGCACGCGCACAGGACGGCCGGTGGCCTTCGCCATGACGGCGGCGTCCATCGCGACGTCATCGGCGTCGTTGCGGCCGTACGATCCCGGCCCGGTCAGCCACTTCACATGGACCTTGTCGAGCGGGACGCCGAGAGTCTCGGCAATGCCGGCCTGTACAAAATGCGACTTCTGGGTGCCGCTCCAGCACGTCACCATGCCGTCCTTGATCTCGACCAGCGCGCAGGCCGGCCCCATGCTGGCATGCGACTGGAACGGCCATTCGTATTCGGCTTCGATGACCCGGGCGGCGGTCTTGAAGGCCTCATCCACATTGCCGGTGGTCTTTCCCTCCTCGGCGCGCTTGCGCACCGGGGCCTTGCGGATGTGGTCGTAGAGCGAGGCCTGCGCCGGGAACGGCGGCTCGACCTTCGACCACTCGACCTTGAGCTTCTGCATCGCCTGGATGGCGTCCCACTCCTTGTCGGCGACGACGCCGAGGAAACCGTCCTGCCACACCACCTTGGCGCCCGGAATGTCCTTGATCGAGCTTTCGTCGACCTTCACCGGCACCGCGCCCGCGATCGCGGGGCGGATCATGCGGCCATGCAGCATGCCGGGGACCCTGACGTCGGTGCAGAAGTCCTCCTGGCAGAACACCTTGGGGGCGATGTCCTCGCGCTTGATGCGCTGGCCGACGATTCTGTGCTCGCTCGGCTTCTTCGGTTGCGCCTTGCCGGGCGCGTAGAGCGGATTGCCGAATTGCTTGTTCCACTCGAGCTGGACGTTGAAATAACGTCCGCCGATCAGCTCGGCATAGCTCACCTTCTTGGCGGCGTCGCCCTTGGCCTGCACCACGCCGTCGGTGACGGTGAGCTGGTCGGCCGGCAGCCCGAGCTTCTCGGCCGCCATGTCGACGAGCACGCGGCGGGCTTCCGCCGCCGCCACGCGCATCTGCTTGCCGCCGAGCTGGATGCCGGTCGAGCCCGATGCACCGCCCTGGTTCACGCTGGTGGCGGTATCGGCGAGATAGACCTTGACGGCCTTGAACGGGACATCGAGCTCTTCCGCCACCATCTGGCCGATCGCGACCGTGATGCCGTGGCCCATGTCCATCTTGCCGAAGAAAGCCGCGACGGTGCCGTCGGCATTGACCGCGATATAGGAGGAAAGCTGGTCGGGCGTGAGCGGCGGCTTGGCGCCTTGCGCGAGCGCCGATTGCAGGCCCAGCACAGCCTCGAGGCTGATCGGCGTGCCGACCGAGACGACGAGCGCGCCACCGGCCTTGAGCAGCGAGCGGCGGGAGAATGCGGCGGATTTTTCCATCTTGGTCATGTGTGGCTCCCTCAACCCATCATCGTGGCGGCGCGCTTGACGGCGCGCAGGATGCCCA
>DATBBS010000649.1:0-22145 GCA_036270895.1 Xanthobacteraceae bacterium | reverse complement strand
GGGCGCATCGTTGGCGCGCAGCGTCACGCCCAGCGCCTGCTCGAGCCGGATGGTGGTCGCGAGCGTGAAGGGGCGCCGGCCGGACAGCGCCTTTTCCAGGGTCGAGATGCTGATCTTGGCCTGGTCGGCGAGCAGCTGGCGGGAGATCCGGCGGCGCGCCAGCTCTTCGCGGATGAGCGTCGCGATCACGCGGCTCTGCGCATCCGTGAGCTTGATCTCGGGCGTGAGCTGCATCGAGGTCCCCCTGAGCATTTTCCGGCGAAAGCCTTTTCGGACTTGATCCAGGCTGGATTCCGGTCCGCCGACGAAAATGCGCGCAAGTCCAAAACCGCACAATTCCTCACATATCCGCACCGGGCCGGATTCGGCAAGGCGCAAGTCGGCGGCGCTGTGACGAACAAGCCCGAACAAGACGCTCGTGGCGGCGGGCGTTTGCACCGACAAAGGATGCGTTGCGGATGGGAAAACCCGACAGGAGGAACATATGGCTACGCCGACCCAGAACTCCGGTGCACTCGCGCCGCGCCTGCCCAAGCCGATCCGAAGCGCCGGGCGGCCGGCGGACGTCGCGGCCTATCTCGTGGCGCTCATCGTGCTGACCATGACGGTCATCCTGGCCGCGCTGCCGCGCGCCCGCGCCGAAGGCGCCACGGCGCCGGTTGGCGTCACGCCCGGCGAGATGCGCGCCGGCGCGCTCCTGCTGCGCCACGAGGGCGAGCGCCAGGTGGAGGCGCCGCTGGTCGCCACCGACGCCGACCTCGACGTGAGCGGCCCGACCGCCCGCGCACGCATCACCCAGCTCTTCCATAACCCCACCGACCACTGGGTCGAGGCGGTCTATGTCTATCCGCTGCCCGAGGGCGGGGCGGTCGACACCCTCAAGATGGTGGTGGGCGACCGCATCGTCGTGGCCGACGTGAAGGAGCGCAAGACCGCCCAGGCGATCTACGCCCAGGCCAAAGCCGAGGGCCGCAAGGCGACCCTGATGGAGCAGGAGCGCCCCAACATCTTCACCAATTCGGTCGCCAATATCGGCCCGGGCGAAATCGTGCTGGTGCAGATCGAATACCAGGAGCCGGTGCATCAATCCGGCAACGAGTTCTCGCTCCGCATCCCGCTCGTGGTGGCGCCGCGCTACAACCCGGCGCCGGTGGTGCAGACCGTCGATTTCGACGGGCGCGGCTGGGGCCGCGCCCCCGACCAGGCGACCGCCGCCGATCCGGTGCCGGACCGCGCCCGCATCGAGCCGCCGGTGCTCGATCCGCGCCTCAATCCGCCGATCAATCCGGTCGCGATCACGGTGCGGCTGCGTGCCGGCTTTGCGCTCGGCGAGGTGAAGAGCCACCATCACGCGATCACCACCGAGCTCACGGGCGACGACTCACGCGTGATCCGGCTCGACCCGAAAGTGGTGCCGGCCGACCGCGACTTCGAGTTGACCTGGACGCCAGCCGCGACAGCCGCGCCCTCGGTCGGCCTCTTCCGCGAACATGTCGGCAATGCCGACTTTCTGCTGGCTTTCGTCACGCCGCCCGCGCTCACTGACGCGACCCAGACGCCGCGTCCGCGCGAAACCGTCTTCGTGATCGACAATTCGGGATCGATGGGCGGCACCTCGATCATGCAGGCCAAGGCGAGCCTGCTCTATGCGCTTGGGCGCCTCAAGCCGAGCGACCGGTTCAACGTCATCCGCTTCGATCACACCATGGAGGCGCTGTTTCCCGACACCGTGCCGGCCGACGCCGCGCATGTCGGCCGGGCCAAGGCCTTCGTGTCCGCCCTGGAGGCGAGCGGCGGGACCGAGATGGTGCCGGCCATGAAGGCGGCGCTCGACGACAAGCGCGACACCGACCAGGACTTCCTGCGCCAGGTCGTGTTCCTGACCGATGGCGAGATCGGCAACGAGCAGCAGCTCTTCGACACCATCGCGGCCATGCGCGGACGCTCGCGGGTCTACATGGTGGGCATCGGGTCGGCGCCCAACAGCTTCCTGATGACGCGCGCGTCCGAAATCGGCCGCGGCACCTTCACGCATATCGGCTCGGTCGACCAGGTCGAGACCCGCATGCGCGCGCTGTTCGACAAGCTCGAGAACCCGGTGGTCACCGGCCTGACGGCGACCTATTCGGACGACGCGGACTTCACCCCCGGCGTGCTGCCCGATCTCTACCGCGGCGAGCCGGTGGTGCTGGCCGCCAAGGTCGGCTCGCTGTCCGGCACGCTCGAGATCAAGGGCCGCATCGGCGATCGCCCCTGGGTCGTGCGGCTCCCCGCCGCGAGCGCGGCGCAGGGGCAGGGCCTCTCCAAGCTGTGGGCGCGCCGCAAGATCGCCGACGCCGAGGTCGCCCGCACGCTCGGCGAGGCGACGCCGGAGGAGACCGACCGCCGCGTTCTCGACCTCGCGCTCGATCATCATCTGGTGAGCCGGCTGACCAGCCTGGTGGCGGTCGACACCACGCCGACCCGGCCGGAGGGCGCGCGGCTGTCCCGCGCCGAGCTGCCGCTCAATCTTCCGGCCGGCTGGGACTTCGACAAGGTGTTCGGCGAACGCCCGTCGGCTCTCCCGCCGCGCCACGACGACCACGCCGATGCGACGCCGCGCGTCCGCCTCGCGGCCGACGCCGTGCGTCCCGCGGCTGCGCCGCGTCCCTTGGTGGTGCCGGCGTCCTATCAGGCCGTCGCCTTGCCGAAGACCGCGACCGACGCCGAGCTGCGGATGATGCTCGGCCTGGCGATGCTGATGGTGAGCCTGCTCTTCCTCATGGCTCGCCGCCTGCGTGCCGTTCTGGCGAGATGAGGAAAACAATGTCGGCGTTGCCCCTTCCCCCCGCGCCGACATTGCGGCGGCCGTCGCGTCTCCCCACCGCGGCGGCCGCCATCCTTGCGTTGCTGGGCGCGGTGCTGTTCGGGCAGGGCGCCTGGATCCACGCCAAGGCGCGGCTGGCGCAGGCCCTGCTCGACAGCGCCTTCGGGACGAGCCTCGCCACCGGACGGGCCGTCAAGCCGTGGTCCTGGGCCGACACCTGGCCGGTCGCCCGCATCGAGGTGCCGCGGCTGCGCCAGAGCGCGATCGTGCTCGAGGGATCGAGCGGGCAGGCGCTCGCCTTCGGGCCCGGCCATGTCGAGCGCACGCCGGTGGCCGGGGAGCCGGGAACCGCGGTCTATGCGGCGCATCGCGACACCCATTTCGCCTTCCTGGGCGAGGTGCGGATGGGCGATGAGATCCTGGTCACGCGCCGCGACGGCGCGGTACTCCGCTTCCGCGTGACCGGGACGTCGGTCGCGCGCTGGGACGAGTCTGGTATCGATCCCGACGCCGCCGGCCGCCGCCTCGTGCTGGCGACCTGCTGGCCGCTCGACGCGAAATTCTCCGGCCCGCTGCGCTACCTGGTGCAAGCCGAGATGGATGGCGATGTCGCGGCGGTCCGCTGAGGCGGCGCTGCATATGGCCGGTCTGCGCGCCGGAATTCGGTGTGAATGGCACATCGCGTATTGGCGATTCGCCGGAACGGGCTTATGTCAAGGGACAGGAGTCGCCACATGCTGTTCGATATCCGCCGCTACACACCGGGCGATCTGGCCGGGTTGATCGCGTTGTTTCGCGACACGGTGCGCCGGATCAATCGCCGCGACTATTCGCACCAGCAGGTGATGGCCTGGGCGCCCGACGAGATCGATGCGCAGCAATGGACGCGCCGCTTCGACAACAAGGCCGTGTGGGTCGCCGACCTCGATGGCGCGCCGGTCGGTTTCGTCGATGTGGCGCGCGACGGCCAGATCGACATGCTTTATGTCCACGCCGACCACCAGGGGAGCGGGATCGCGAGCCGGTTGCTGCGTACCGTCGAGGCGAGCGCCGCCAAGCGCGGCCTGCTGCGGCTGTTCACCGAGGCCAGCATCACGGCGCGGCCGTTTTTCGAGCGCCGCGGCTTTCGGGTCATCGCGACCCAGCGGGTGGTCCGCTGGGCGCAGGAATTCGTCAATTACCGCATGGACAAGCCGCTGGGCGAAGGCGCCGGCACGCTCGAGGCCGCGGGCGGACGCGACGCCGTAACGCCGGGTTTCGGCGAGCCCGGCGGTAAGCTTCGCTCGCGCGCCTGATCTCGGACACGGCTTTTTCCAATCCGACCGGCGCTCGCGCCCGCGCCCATTGCAACAAAATCCTGCCGCCCGGATGAATCGCCGCAGCCCCGGTGTTTGGATTGGCAAGCCCTTGCGGCGCCATGACATCCGCCTGTAACAAGCCGGACGCCGGGTTGCCGGCGATCGATGTCTTGCATAGCCCGGGAGGACCATTCTCATGTCGTTTTTGCCAAAGCTCGGCCTTGCGGCGGCGGCCCTTGCGGGCCTCATGTTGCCGGCGGGCGCGCAGGATTATCCGACCAAGCCGGTCCGCATCATCGTGCCGTTTGCGGCGGGCGGCCCGGCCGACGTCTTCTCGCGCCAGCTCGCCCAATATCTGTCGGAATCGCTCAGGCAGTCCTTCGTGGTGGAGGATCAGCCGGGCGCCGGCTCGATCATCGGCACCAATGCGGTCGCGCACGCGGCCCCCGACGGCTACACGCTGCTCGCCATGTCCAATACCCACACCACGAACGAATCGCTCGTCCCAAACAAGCCTTTCGCGCTGATGCGCGATTTCGTGCCGGTGTCGCCGATCAACTATTCGGATCTCGTCATGGTGGTGCACCCGGGGGTGCCGGCCAAGGACCTGAAGGAGTTCATCGCGCTCGCCAAATCCAAGCCGGGCAGCCTCAATTACGCATCCTCGGGAACCGGCACGCCCTATCACATGGCGGGCGAGCTGTTCAAATCGATGAGCGGCACCGACATCCAGCACGTGCCCTATCGGGGATCGTCGGGCGCGCGCAATGACGTGATCGGCGGACAGGTGCAGATGATGTTCGACGCCATTACTACCATGGCGCCGAACGTGCAGGCCGGGCAGGTGCGGGCGCTCGCCACCACCGGCGACAAGCGGTCGACCGTGCTGCCTGACGTGCCGACCGTCGCGGAAGCGGGCGTGCCCGGCTATGAGGCGACCATCTGGCTCGGCATCATGGCGCCGAAGGGCACGCCGCAGGCGATCGTCGACAAGCTCAACGCGGAGATCCAAAAGGCCATCAACGCGCCCGCCGTCAAGGAAACATGGGCCAAGCAGGGCGCGGTGCCGATGAACATGACGCCGGCCGAGTTCGGCGCCTATCTTGAAAAGGACATCGTGAAGTGGGCGAATGTGGTGAAGACCGCGAACATCAAGGTGGATTCGCAGTAGAGGCTTCCGTCTGACCCGTCATGGCCGGGCATAGCCGTTCGAAGAACGGCGTCGCTTCGCTCGCCTATGTCCCGGCCATCCACGTCTTCGTATCGTTGATGCCTCAAGACGTGGATGCCCGCGACAAGCGCGGGCATGACGACTGAGAGCTATCGATCGTTCGCAAGACGGCAACACCCATGAGTCTCACCATCCTCTCCGGCGGCGCCGCGCAGGGCCTTGTGGCGGCGCTCGCCCCGCAATTCAAGGCCGAGACCGGCGCCGACATCGACGGCAGTTTCGGGGCCGTCGGTGCGATGCGCGACAAGCTTCTGGCCGGCGCGCCCGCCGACATGCTCATCCTCACCGCGTCCTTGATCGCCGAGCTGACGCAAGCCGGCCGCATCGTTAAGGGCTCGGCCGCCGATCTGGGCGCGGTCGCGACCGGCGTCGCGGTGCGGGCCGGCGATCCGGCGCCCGCGATCGGCGACGCCGACGCCTTGCGGGCGGCGCTGCGCGCGGCCGACGGCATCTATTTTCCCGATCCGAATCTCGCGACCGCAGGCATCCATTTCGCCAAGGTGTTGGAGCGGCTCGGCATCGCGGACGAGGTCGCGGACCGCCTGCGCGTCTTTCCCAACGGCGCGGCCGCGATGCGGGCGCTCGCGGACGTAAAGGGCGGCCGCCCGATCGGCTGCACGCAGGCGACGGAGATCCTCAACACGCCCGGCATCACCTTGGTCGGCAACCTGCCGCGGGATTTCGCGCTCGCGACCGTGTACAGGCTCGGCATCACGACGCAAGCGCGATCGCCCGATCTGGCGCGCCGGTTCGCCGCGCTGCTCACCAGCGCGGCGACACGCGACCTGCGCCAGCGGCTCGGCTTCGGCGTCTGAGCGATAGCCGATTGTTGGAGCGTGATCTTTTCCCAAAACCGGTAGCCACTTTTCGGGATCATGCTCTAACGTTGGAGCATGATCTTTTCCGAAAACCGGTACCCACTTTTCGGGATCATGCTCTACGCCCGGCGCACCATCGCGGGCTTGAGGTCCTTGATCGAAGGCGCGCCGACCTGCTGCATGGCGGCCAAGAGCTCGGCGCGCAGGAGCTCCAGCACCTTCTCGACGCCGGGCTGACCGAAGGCGCCGAGGCCCCACACATAGGGCCGGCCGACCCCCACGGCGGTCGCCCCCATGCACAGCGCCTTGACCATGTCGGTGCCGCGCCGGAAGCCCGAGTCGACCAGGATCGGGATGCGTCCGTTCACCGCCTCGACGATCTCCGGCAGCGCGTCGATGGTCGAGCGCCCCGAATCCTCGCTGCGCGCGCCGTGGTTCGACACGATGATGGCGTCGATGCCGTTGTCGGCCGCCAGCACGGCGTCCTCATAGGCGAGGATGCCTTTGATCACGATCTTCATCTTGGTGGTGTCGCGCAGCCGCTTGAAGAAATCCCACGTCATGGCGGATGACTGGGTGTTCGTCAGGCCGCTGAGGTCGATGCCCTGATACATCGCGCGCGTCTTCATGCTGGCTTGCAGGCTGCTGCGGTCGTGGCAGTTCGAGCACTCGCGTGTGTCCGTCTTGAGCAGCCGAAAGAGAGTCTCCTGGTTGCGGCCGCCGCTGCGATCGACGGTGACCGCGACCGCGAGGCAGCCCGCCTTCTCGGCGCGCTTGACCATGTGTTCCGCCACCTCCCATTTGTTGGTGGCGTAGAGCTGGTACCAGATTGGCTGCCCGCGCGCGGCCGTCACCTCCTCGACCCCCATGCTGGCGGCGGTCGAAAGGATTTGCAGATGGTTTCCGGCTTTTGCCGCCTTGGCGGCGCCGACCTCGCCGTCCGCATGGAACGACCGCTGGCCGCCGATCGGCGGAAGGAAGATCGGCGTATCGTAGGTCACGCCCAGGATATTGGTTTTCATGTCGACCTTGCTGACGTCGACGAGCCGGCGCGGCCGCAGCTGGAACTTGAGGAAGCCTTCGCGATTGGCGCGCAGCGTGACCTCGTCGTCGATGCCGGACGCCATGTAGGCGAAATGCGCCGGCGGCACGTTCTGGCGGCACACCGGCTCGAAATCGAACACGTTGATCGCCTGCTTCGGGTCCTTGATGAGATCCGCGGCGTCGAGGGGCGCCCACATCAGCGGGTCGGGCAGCTTCGGCTTGGGCAGCAGCATCTCGGCAGCTGCCGAGCCCGCGCTTGCGGCCAAAAGCGGGCTCGCCGCGAGGAATTGCAGGAACCGGCGGCGGTTGGCGTCTTGCTCGTTGGACAACGCTGAATCCTCCCATGCGAATTATGGTTCGTAAGGGCGAACTTTCACCGCTCCTTTTGATCTCCGCAAGGGGGAACAGGCGATAGGGCGACGAGCTGCCATGCGTTTGCGGCGACGCCGCAGCGCAATATCGCAGCGGCCGCGGGGTTTATGATGCATCAGCCACCCATCGGAGGCCGGTCATGCGAACCATTATTCTTGCGCTTGCGGCGTGGATTGCGGCGATCTCCCAGGGCGCCGCCGCGGCGCCGGTCTACCGCTATTGCGCCCAGTATGAAGACCGCGGCGACGTCACCTGCGCGTATGATACCTTTCAGCAATGCCTGGATACGGCGCGCGGTCCCGCCGGCGGAAGCTGCATCGAGAACCCGTTCTATCGGCCACTGCCCGGTCCGGCAGCTCACCGCAAAGCGAAGCGTCATCGCTACTGAAGCGGCGGCGGCGCCTACTCGCCGCCCAGCACCAGGTCGTCGCGGTGCACCATCTCGACCCGGCCCGCGAAGCCGAGGATGCCGGGGATGTCGGCCGACGAACGCCCCTTGATCATCGCGGCGTCGCCCGCATCGTAGGCGACGAGGCCGCGGCCGATCTCGGCGGCGTCGGGGCCGCGGATCACGACCGCGTCGCCGCGGCTGAACTGACCGTCGACCCGGATCACGCCGGCCGGCAACAGGCTCTTGCCCCGCCGCAGCGCCGCCACCGCGCCGGCGTCGATCGTCAGCGTGCCCTTCGGCTCGAGCGAGCCCGCGATCCATTTCTTGCGCGACGTCACCGGATTGGCGGGCGTGAGGAACCAGCTGCAGCGCCCGCCGGTCGCGATCGCCTGCAGGGGATTCTCGATCCGGCCGTCCGCGATCACCAGATGGGTGCCGCCGGTGGTGGCGATCTTGGCGGCCTCGATCTTGGTCACCATGCCGCCGCGCGACAGCTCGGAGGCCGCGCTGCCGGCGGCGGCCTCGATCTGCGGCGTGATGCGTTCGACCAGCGGGATGAGCTTGGCGCCCGCGTTGCGGCCGGGCGGCGCGTCGTAGAATCCGTCGATGTCGGACAGGAGCACGAGCACCTCGGCGCTCGCCATGGTGGCGACGCGCGCCGCCAGCCGGTCATTGTCGCCGTAGCGGATCTCGTTGGTCGCCACCGTGTCGTTCTCGTTGATGACCGGCACGACGCGCCATTCCAGGAGTTTGGCGATGGTGTTGCGCGCGTTGAGGTAGCGCCGGCGCTCCTCGGTGTCGCCCAGCGTCACCAGCACCTGGCCGGCCCCGATGCCGTGGCGGCCGAGCGCCTCCGACCAGGTGCGGGCGAGCGCAATCTGCCCGACCGCGGCCGCGGCCTGGCTGTCCTCCAGCTTGAGCGGACCCTTGGGCAGCCGGAGCACCGCGCGGCCGAGCGCGATCGCACCCGACGACACGACCAGGATCTCGCGCCCCTGCGCGTGCAGCTTGGCGATGTCGGCCACCAGCGAGGCGAGCCACGCCTCCTTGACGCGCCCGGCCTCGGCATCGACCAGCAGTGACGATCCGACCTTGACGACGATCCTGCGGAAGTCCGCCAGCAGAGGAATTGTTCTCGACATGCGCCCGGCCCGATCCCCGGGCGAGGGTCTGTTGTCCCGGCTCCGGCGGCGGCGCACATCTCCCACACGCCGGCCGGGATTGCAACGCCCGGAACTTATTGGCCGCGTCCCGCATCATCCCGCATGCGCGACGTTTTCATCGGCACCTCGGGCTGGACCTATGCGGGATGGCGCGGGCCGTTCTATCCGCCGGACGTGCCGAAGAAGGACTGGCTGCGCCACTACGCCGGGCAGTTTCCCACCACCGAGATCAACGGCTCGTTCTACCGCACGCCCTCGCTCGAGGCGGTGAAGGGCTGGCGGCAGCAGACCCCGCAAGGGTTCCTGTTCGCCTGGAAGGCGTCGAAATTCATCACCCATTGGAAGCGGCTGTCGGAGAAATGCGACAACAGCATCGCTCTGATGGAGACCCGGCTCAAGCTTCTGGGCCCCAAGACCGGGCCGGTCCTGTTCCAGCTGCCGCCGCGCTTCACCGCCGATCGCGAGCGCCTCGCCGCCTTCCTGAAGATGCTGCCGCGCCGTCATCGCTACGCGGTCGAGTTCCGCCATGCGAGCTGGTATGAGGGCCCGATCCTCGACCTCTTGCGCGATCGCGACGTCGCGCTGTGCATTTCGGATCACCACGACGCGCCGTCGCCCTGGGAGACGACCGCGAGCCACGTCTATGTGCGCCGCCATGGTCCGGGCGGGACCTACAAGGGCAACTATTCCGACGCGGAGCTTCGGCGCTACGCGCGGGAGATCCGCAAATGGCGGCGAGCGCGGTGCACGCTCCATGTCTATTTCGACAACGACCAGAAGAGCGCGGCGCCGCAGGATGCGCGCCGCCTGATGCGGATGCTCAAGACGTGATTTGCGTTTTGGCGGGCGATCAAATTCCCTGGGTCTGCAGCCAGCTTTCCAAGAGCGCCACCTGCCAGAGCTTGGAATTGCCCTTCGGGGTGAGCTCGCCTTCGGGATCGGCCAGCAGTCGCTCCACATAGTCGCGCCGGAAAAGCTCGCGTTGGCGCGCCGCCGGGGAGTCGAGAATGCCGCGCACGAAATCAAGGAAGGGTCCGCGCAGGTATTTCAGCGACGGCACCGGGAAATAGCCCTTCGGCCGATCGATGACCTCGGGTGGCAGCACCGCGCGCGCCGCCTCCTTGAGGATGTACTTGCCGCCCTCGCGCACCTTGAGGTCCGCCGGAATGCGGGCCGCGAGCTCGACCAGCTCGTGGTCGAGGAAAGGCACGCGCGCTTCCAGGCCCCAGGCCATGGTCATGTTGTCGACGCGCTTGACTGGATCGTCGACCAGCATGATTTGGGTATCGAGCGCAAGCGCGCTGTCGATCGCCGGCGCGTCGCCGCCCTGCGCGAAAAACTTCTCGACGAAGCCGCGGCTGTAGTCGCCGTTCATGTGGCGCGGCGCGAGCGCCTGCGCCATTTCGTCGTGGTCGCGGTCGAAATACACGCGGGCATATTCGCCGACCGCGTCGTTGGTCTGCATCATCGGCGGATACCAGTGGTAGCCGCCAAAGGTCTCATCGGCGCCCTGGCCGCTCTGCACGACCTTCACATGCTTCGAAACCTCCTCGGACAAGAGATAGAACGCGACGGTATCGTGGCTGACCATCGGCTCGGACATCGCCGCGACGGCGCCCGGCAGCGCCGAGAGGGCGCGCCCGCCGTCGATCCGGATGCGGCAATGATCGGTCCCGAAGCGCCGCGCCATCAGATCCGAATAGCGGAACTCGTCGCCCGCGACATCGCCGACGCTGTCGAAGCCGATCGAGAAGGTCTTCAGATCCTTGGCTTGGCCGGCTTCCGCCAGCAGCGCGACGACGAGCGAGCTGTCGAGGCCACCGGAGAGCAGCACGCCGACCGGCACGTCGGCGATGCGCCGGCGCTCGACCGCGGTCTTGAGTTTCGCGAGCACGGCGTCGCGCCAATCGGCCATCGTGAGGGCGCGATCCTCGCGCCGCGTCCCGACGCTCAGCTCCCAATAAGTCTCCTCGCGACGCCTGCCGTTCGCTTCGATGGTCAGGATCGTGGCGGGCGGCAGCTTGCGCGCGCCCTTGAGAATGGTGAGCGGCGCCGGAACCACGGCGTGGAACGTCATGTAATGATGCAATGCCGCCGGATCGATGTCGGTATCGACGCCGCCGGCCGCGAGCAGCGCCGGCAAGGTGGAGGCAAAGCGCAGCCCGCCCGGCGTGGCGGCGAGATAAAGCGGCTTGATGCCGAGCCGGTCACGCGCCAGCACGACGCGTCCGCTGTCGCGCTCCCAGATCGCAAACGCAAACATGCCGTGGAAGCGCTCGACGCAGCGCGACCCCCACGCATGATAAGCCTTGAGGATGACCTCGGTGTCGCATTGCGAAAAGAAGCGATAGCCCTTCGTTTCGAGGGTGCGGCGCAGCTCACGGAAATTGTAGATGCAGCCGTTGAACACGATGGCGAGCCCGAGGTCGGCGTCGACCATCGGCTGCTGGCCGGTGGCGCTGAGATCGAGGATGCTCAGCCGGCGGTGGCCGAAGGCGACCGCTCCCTGGGAAAAAAAGCCGGCCGCATCCGGGCCGCGCGGCGCCAGCTTGTCGGCCATCGCCTGCGTGGCCGCCAGACTGGGCTGGGCGCCGTCAAAACGTATCTCTCCGCATACTCCGCACATGGATTTTCCGAGGGCGCCCCGTTTCGGCGTCCCGTTCCTTTCTGGTGATACCCACGTGCAACGCCCGTCCCAACGCTTCGTTGCGCTTTATATAGGGAGCCAAATTTCACGGAATCGCCACAGTTCCATCCGGGGCGCGGCGCATGCTTCAGTGTTCTTCCTCGTCATGGCCGGGCTTGTCCCGGCCATCCACGTCTTGTTTTGCTGAATCGGCGATAAGACGTGGATGCCCGGGACGAGCCCGGGCATGACGGAGTGAAACTGAAGTGTAGCCCTTAGGGATGCCAGGCCTCGGCTTGCGCCGGCTCTTGGGGCCGGCTGTCGTCGATCACCCGGGCGAGCGCGCGCAGCGCCTCGGTCACGCCCTGCCGCGTCGGCGCGGACAGGATGAGCGGCGTCTTCTTGGCGGCGCGCTTGAGCCGCGCGGTCTGCTGCTTGATCTGCTCGGGCGTGAGCACGTCGACCTTGCTGAGCGCCACGATCTCGGGCTTGTCGGCCAGCCCCTCGCCATAAGCGCTGAGCTCGGTGCGCACCGTCTTGTAGGCCTCGCCCGCATGCTCGCAGGTGCCGTCGACGAGATGGAGCAGCACGCGGCAGCGCTCCACATGGCCGAGGAAGCGGTCGCCCAGGCCGGCGCCCTCGTGGGCGCCTTCGATCAGGCCCGGAATATCGGCGAGCACGAATTCGCGCCCGTCGATCGACATGACGCCGAGCTGGGGATGCAGCGTGGTGAAAGGATAATCGGCGATCTTGGGCTTGGCGGCGCTCACCGATGCGAGGAAGGTCGACTTGCCCGCATTGGGCAACCCGACCAGGCCGGCGTCCGCGATCAGCTTGAGGCGCAGCCAGATCGTGCGCTCCTCGCCGGCGAGGCCCGGGTTGGCGCGGCGCGGCGCCCGATTGGTCGACGACTTGAAATGGGCGTTGCCGAAGCCGCCGTTGCCGCCCTTCGCCACCACGGCGCGCTCGCCCACGCGGGTGAGGTCGGCCAGCAGGGTCTCATTGTCCTCGTCGAACACCTGGGTGCCGACCGGAACCTTGAGCACCACGTCGGGCGTGGAGGCGCCGGCCCGGTTCTGGCCCATCCCGTGGCCGCCGGTCTTGGCCTTGAAATGCTGCTGGTAGCGGTAGTCGATCAGGGTATTGAGGCCGTCGACGCATTCGACCACGACGTCGCCGCCGCGTCCGCCGTCGCCCCCGTCGGGCCCGCCGAACTCGATGAATTTCTCGCGGCGGAACGACACGCAGCCGGCGCCGCCGTCGCCGGAGCGGATGAAGACTTTGGCCTGGTCGAGAAATTTCATGGAATCAATGGTTAACGCCAATGGGTTGCGGAAGCTTGCCGTCCCCTACATAGGGCGCGCGGGCGGCGGCGTCACCCCGGAATATCGTTTTGTGGCGAATGTTTCGCAGCCGGGAATAAACCGCCGCTCCGCCCGGTCATGGCCGTCGGAAGCCTTTCGCTTCCAGGAGACGAATCATGAGTGCACATGACGAAGACACCAAGGACGGCGTGAGCAGGCGCAAAGTCCTCGAATGCATGACCTGGGCCGGCACCGGCGTCCTCTGGACGGTAGCGGGCGGCGTTCCGACCTCGCTCGGCATCATGGGGGAGGCGGCCGCGCAGACGACCGGCATGACCTTCCTGCAGATCAGCGACAGCCATGTCGGCTTCGACAAGCCGGCCAATCCGAACGCGCTGGGCACCCTCGAGGAAGCGATCAACAAGGTGAAGGCGCTTCCCGCCAAGCCGTCCTTCATGATCCACACCGGCGACATCACGCATCTGTCGAAGGAGAAGGAATTCGACGACGCGCAGAAAATCATCTCGCAAGCCGGACTGGACGTTCATTACGTTCCCGGCGAGCACGACATCATCGACGAGGACCGCGGCAAGATGTACCTCGACCGCTACGGCAAGAACGCCAAGGGGGCGGGCTGGTACAGCTTCGATTCCAACGGCGTCCACTTCATCGGCCTGGTCAACGTCGTCGATCTCAAGGGCGGCGGCCTCGGCACGCTCGGCGATGAGCAGCTCGGCTGGCTCGAGAACGACCTGAAAGGCAAGTCGGCCTCGGCCCCCATCGTGGTCTTCGCCCATATCCCGCTCTGGGTGGTCTACCCGGCCTGGGGCTGGGGAACCGAGGACGGCGCCAAGGCGCTCGAGCTGCTCAAGCGCTTCGGCTCGGTCACGGTGCTCAACGGCCATATCCACCAGGTGATGCAGAAGGTCGAAGGCAACGTGACATTCCACACCGCGCGCTCGACCGCCTTCCCGCAGCCGGCGCCCGGTACGGCGCCCTCGCCCGGTCCGATGAAGGTTCCGGACGACAAGCTGCGCGGATTGCTCGGCATCGCCAGCGTCACCTTCAAGCCGGGCAGCGCGCGGCTCGCGATCGTCGACCAGCCGCTGCAAGGTTGATACCGGAAAGCACGACCATGCAAATCCATCACGTCAGGCGCGGCGTCTTCGCCGCCGCGCTCTTCCTTGGACTCGCGCTCGGCTTTGCGGTGCCGGGCGCCGTGGCGAGCGCGCGCGCCGAAGAGATCGAGGTGAAGATCGACAACTTCACCTTCACGCCGCAGAAGCTCACCGTGAAAGCCGGCACCACCGTCACGTGGATCAACGAGGACGACATTCCGCACACGATTGTCTCGACCGGCCATTTCCGCTCGAAGCCGCTCGACACCGGCGACAAGTTCACCTTCACCTTCACGACGCCGGGCTCGTTTCAGTATTTCTGCGGTCTGCATCCGCATATGCAGGGGT
Organism: Xanthobacteraceae bacterium; assembly: GCA_036270895.1. Classification (GTDB taxonomy): domain Bacteria; phylum Pseudomonadota; class Alphaproteobacteria; order Rhizobiales; family Xanthobacteraceae; genus JAVDCA01. The sequence goes on along the minus strand of DATBBS010000649.1, from coordinate 7,626 downwards.
CGATCACGGTGGAGGCGACGACGGGGAGTCTCGAACAGCCAAGACCGAATGGCGAAAGCCAGTAGCGAGGCGCTCGGCCTCGTGCGCCTGGCCGAGCAGCAGGGCCGGTCTATCAGCGCGTCGCAGCGCGCCGCTTGCGAGCTCGCTTCGATCGTGGATCGGGCTGCGCCGGCATCGATTTCGTGACGTCGCGCAGGCACTGCATGAACAGTTCGGCCGCCGGACTCAGCGTTCGATTCCTGAGCCTCACAATGGCGTAGGGCATCTCTACCATCGGCACTTCCACCGGCAAGCGCGTCAAGCCGAAAACATCCGCATAGAGCTCCAGGATGGAGACCGGCACGGCGACGATGAAACGGCCGCTCATGGCCAGGAAGTTTCGCAGGTGCACGGAGAATGTCATAACCGCGATCTGCGGCGGCGGAAGGCCTCGCATGCGGAACGCTTCCGTGACGGCCCTCCCGCCGGGCCCATCCGATAGAGGGATGATCCAAGGCTCGTCGGCCAATTCGGAAAGGTCGATCTTGCGACGACGGGCCCATGGACTTGATGATCCGACCGCGAGGCAGATCCGGTCGTAGCTCAAAATCTCGGCTTCGAATTCCTTCGCCAGATCGCCGTCGAGCGGTCGCAATAGAATCGTCAGGCGGGCATCGACTCTCCGCTCGCGCAATTCCGGAAAGTCCATCGTCGGGATCGTCGCGGCATCGAACACCTGCAACCTGATGCGCGGATAGCGTTGCGACAGGCGTTCGATGACGCGCGGAAGAATTCCGGCCGCGATCGATTCGGTCGACGCGATCCGCACGTTGCCGGTCGCGGGATCCGCCAGATTCTCGATTTCCTGCACGCCGAGCCGAAGCTCGTCGAAGGCCGCGCTGCCGCGCCGCAGCAGCGCACTGCCGTAGATGGTGGGCGTGACGCCCTTCGAGGTGCGATCGAGCAGGGGGACACGCAACGCGTGCTCGATCGCCGCGATTGCCTGCGAGACCGCGGACTGCGACATGCCGAGATGGGCCCCGGCCTTGGCCATGCTGCCGTGCTGGATCACCGCGAACAGAATGTGCAGGTCGCGCAGCCTGACGCGGCGGCCGATCCGGCTCTCCCAATCCACGGCTTTAGCCATAAGGATCCGCTTATACGCCTATCGCGAAATAGCGCTGTTCCTTTTAGCAGTTCTGGCCGACCCTGCAACAACCACAGGTCATCGAATGAGGAGGGCGCCATGCGGGCGCGCAAGCTTTGCCTCGATGTGATCGCCGGCTCCCTGGTGTGGCTCGCCGCGTCGGCGTCGCCGCTCCACGCCGAGCCGTGGCCGCAGCGGGCGGTCCGCCTGATCGTGCCGGTCGGAGCGGGCAGCTCCACCGACGTCACGGCCCGGATATACGCCGACCGGCTTGCGGAACGCTGGAAGCAGCCGGTGGCCGTGGAAAATCGGCCGGGCGCCGATGGGTTGATCGGCACCGCGGCGTTCGTCGGCGCGCAGGACGACCACACGCTATTGTTCTCGTTCGCCAGCCCGATCTCCGTATTGCCGGTCATCCATACGACGTTGCCCTATGATCCCGGCCGCGATCTCGTGCCCATTTCATTGGCGGCCGATACCTTCGGCACCCTGACGGCGCACGCCTCGCTGAACCTCCGCTCGCTGAAGGATCTCGTAGCGCTTGCGCGCCAGCAACCCGGCAAGCTGAACCACTTCGGGCAGGGCGCGTTTCCGTATCTGCTCGCGGGGTTCTTCAAGAGCCAGCACGTCGACGTGGTCCCGATTTCCTATCGGGAAGTGAATCTCGCAATGCAGGACCACGCGCAGGGACGAGTCCACTTGGTGCTGACGTCGATGACGGTCCAGCTGCCGCTGGTGCAGTCGGGCCATATCGATTTTCTCGTCGTGACGAACAGCAAGCGCTCGCCGATGATTCCCGACGTCCCGACCGCGGCGGAGTCGGGTTTCCCCGAGCTGGCCTTCGAAGGCATGGCGGGGCTCTTCGGCTCACGAGCCACACCGGCCGAGCTTGTGGACCGCATTTCCCGCGACATCCGCGCGGTCGCGGCCGAGCCGGTCGTCGCCGATCGTCTTGCCGCGCTCGGACAGGTCGCGCGCGGGACGACGCCGGCCGAATTCGCCGAGATGATCGAGGCGCAGCGCGCCAAGATCGCGACGATCGTGCAGGAAACCGGGCTGCGGCCGGCGCGCTGACGCCGCCCCGACGCGCCCAGGGGGCGATGGCAATGAGTCGCACGGTCGACACCACGGTACCGTTGAACGGGGCCGGCCCGATGGCTCCCGGGCACCTTGCGGGCGATCCGCAGGTGCTTCGGCTGATCGCGCACTATCTCGAGATCCTGGAGGACACGTCGGCGCCGGGCACGCCGGAACTTCAGGACCTTGCGGCGGTCCACGTCCGGGATCTTCTGTCACTCGCGCTCCGCCCCGCCTGCGAGGCGGCCGGGATCGCTCCGGGCAACTGCCGGCGTGCCGTGCGACTGCAGGCGATCCTCGCCGAGATTGCGGCGGGCTTCGCCGATCCCGAATTCTCTCTCGTCGATGTGGCGAGGAAACTCGCCATATCGCCACGTTACTTGCAGCACGTGCTGCAAGACACCGGTAGGTCGTTCACCGCGCGCATCACGGAGCTGAGGCTGAACAAGGCGCGGGCCCTGCTGGCGCGCGAGAGTAGGCGCAAGATCGTCGACATCGCCTATGATTGCGGCTTCGGCGACGTCTCCCACTTCAACCGCCGCTTCCGCCGCCGCTTCGGTGCGGCGCCGAGCAAATTTCGCAATGCGCACACGATGGCGGCGGGATGAACCGCACGATCCAGACCCAGGTGCTCATCGTGGGGGCCGGGCCGGTCGGCCTGACCCTCGCGATGGACCTCGCGGGACGCGGGATCGACGTCGTCGTCTGCGAACTTCGCCGCGCCGGCGAGCCGCCCCGCATCCGCAGCAATCACGTGTCGGCGCGGTCGATGGAAGTTTTTCGGCGTCTCGGCGTCGCCGAGAGCGTGCGGCAGGCAGGGCTTCCGGCGGATTTTCCCAACGATGTCTCGTTCCGCACGACGGCGACCGGGATAGAGCTCGCGCGCATTCCCATCCCGTCGCGCAACACGCGATTCACCGCGACCGACGGGCCGGATACCTGGTGGCCGACGCCGGAGCCCCCGCATCGGGTCAACCAGATTTTTCTTGAGCCGCTACTGCTTGCGCACGCGGCGTCACGATCACGCGTCCGCATTCTCCATCATGCTCAGGTCGAGGATTTCTCGCAGCGAGAGACCGGCGTTGTCGCCACGATTCGCGATCTCGATTCCGGCAGCGTGCTTTCGGTGGCGTGTGATTACCTGGTCGGCTGCGACGGCGGAAAGTCGATCGTGCGCAAGAAGATCGGCGCCAAGCTCGCGGGCACGCCCGTCGTCCAGCGCGTCCAGTCGACCTATATCCGCGCGCCGCAGTTGCTGTCGCATATGCGGGCGGGGCCGGCGTGGCTCTGCCAGGTGTTCAATCCGCGGCGCTGCGGGGCCGTGTTTGCGATCGACGGCCGGGAGACCTGGTTGCTGCATAATTTCCTCGACACGCACGAGCAGGGGTTCGATTCGGTCGACCGCGATTGGGCGGTTCGCACCATCCTCGGCGTCGGACCCGATTTCCACTACCAGGTGATCTCGCATGAGGATTGGGTCGGTCGACGGCTGGTCGCGGATCGCTTCCGCGACCGGCGGGCGTTCATCTGCGGGGACGCGGCGCATCTGTGGATTCCCAACGCCGGATACGGGATGAATGCCGGGATCGCCGACGCCACCGACCTGTCCTGGCAGATCGCCGCGACATTGAACGGCTGGGCCTCGGCGGCGATTCTCGATGGCTACGAGGCGGAGCGGCGGCCGATCACCGAACAGGTGTCGCGCTACGCCATGGGTCTCGCCCTGCAAACCATGGAGCATCGCCGCGCGACGCCGGCCGAGATCGAGATGCCGGGCGCTGTGGGCGACGCGGTGCGGGCGCGCGTCGGGAAGGAGATGTATGACGACAACATTCAGCAGTATTGCTGCGGCGGCCTGAATTTCGGCTATTTCTACGATGCCTCGCCGATCATCGCCTATGATGGCGAAGCCCAGCCGCCCTACACGATGTACGATTTCACGCCGTCGAGCGTTCCGGGCTGCCGGGCGCCGCATGTCTGGCTGCGCGACGGCCGCTCGCTCTACGACGCGCTCGGGCCGGACTATACGCTGCTGCGTTTCGATCCGGCGGTGCGCGTCGCCGGCCTCATCGAGGCGGCGGCGCGGCGGCGCGTGCCGCTCGCGGTTATCGATGTCGCGGCGCCCGACGCCGGGGCGCTCTATGGGCGCAATCTCGTGCTGGTGCGTCCCGACCAGCACGTCGCGTGGCGCGGCGATGGCGAGCCGGTCGAGCCCCTGGGTCTGGTCGATCTGGTCCGTGGAGCCGCCACCGCGCGGGCCCGCAAGGTGGCGTGAGGCCGCGGCGCGCCAGGATCGGCAACGGGCTCGCGACCGGCGCGCCACCACGCCGCATCCACCCTCGTCTTGCCCGCCCGAACGAAAGCGGCGCATTCTGCGCGCCTTGCCCGCCAACGCGGGATCGCGCAGAGGAATGACGATGAAGCGCACCGCACTGGTCTTGCTGGGCTGCCTGTTGGGCACGGCCGCCGCACAGGCGCAGTCCTTTCCCGCGAAGTCGGTCACCATCTACGTGACCGCGGCGGCGGGCGGCGTGACCGACGTGGTGGCGCGGGCGGTCGGGCAACGGCTCGCGGAATTGTGGAATCAGTCGGTCATCATCGAGAACCGGGGTGGGGGCGCCCACATTCTGGGCGCGCAGGCGGTCGCCAAGGCGCCGCCCGATGGCCACACCCTGCTGCTGGCCGAGGCGGGAACCTTCGTGCTCAATCCGTCGCTCTATGCCCACGAGAAGCTCGGCTATGACGTCGAGAAGGATCTGGCGCCGATCACCGGCCTGGTGCGCATCAACCAGTCGCTGATCGCGAGCAACGACCTGCCGGTGTCGAACATGCGCGAGCTGATCGCGCTCGCGACCCAGAAGCCGGGCCAGATCACCTACGGAACGGCGGGCGTCGGCTCCGCCCCGCATGTGAACATCGCCAAGCTCGAATACATGACGCATGTGTCGATGCAGGCGATTCACTACCGCGGCGCCGCGCCCGCGCTCAACGACGTGATCGCGGGCCATATCAATCTGATGTCGGTCAGCACCAGCCTGGTGGTGCAGCCGTTCCAGGATCACAAGCTCAAGATCCTTGGGGTGGGAAGCCCCAACCGGGCCGCGCAGCTTCCGGACGTGCCCACGGTGGCGGAAAGCGGCGTGCCCGGTTATGAGGCCGCGACCTGGTTCGGCCTCGCGACGACCGGCGGGACGCCGAAGGACGTCATCACGAAGATCAACGCGGATGTGCGAAAGGTGATGAGCGACCCGGGCTTCCAAACCCAGTTCATGGCGCCGCAGATGTTCGAATCGATGGCGAGCGCCCCCGAACCGTTCGCGCAGTTCATCCGGTCGGAGACGCAGAACTGGGCGAAGATCATTCGCGAGCAGAAGCTCGCCATTCAGTGACGGTGGCCGCGCCCTGACGGCGGCCGCGCCCTACCACTCAAAAACAAATGAAAAAAATGCCGGCATAAGCCGGCATAGAAAAAGCCCTCCCGGGAGCGGCCAGTGCGGGCCATGCCTCACTGATGCGGCCCAAGGGGCCACTCCCGGGCGTGCTATTCGCGGGGTACCGCTACGCCGTGGCCCGAACACTGCCGCGGCGGTCTCTGCGGCGATACTGGCCCGGTGGGGTCATGTCCTTCTCCTCGATGGTTCCATCGCGCGAGGCGCGACCGAAGAAGCGCGAAGCGCGACCACAGGGAGCGCCGCAAAGGTCTCCCTGTTGGTCAACGCTGTCAACCCTATCGGGTTGCAGCGTCTCGCGCAGCGACGTGACGGGATTCATCCCACGCGCCGCATCTTCCCCCAGCTCTTGAGCGAGGCCCAGATGCCGCGCTCGAGCCGGAAGCGGTCGACCGGCGCCGAGGAATGGATCGCACGAACGCGGCAGAGCCCGACGCCGGTCCACTGGAAGCCACATTTCTCCAGCACGCGCCGCGACGCCGGATTGGTCACGCGCGCGCTCGCTTGCAGCGCCTCGTGATCGAGGTCGCCGAAGGCGTGGTCGATGAGGGCATGCAACGCCTCGGTCGCGTAGCCTTTGCCCCAATAGGCCTGGCCGAGCCAGTAGCCGATCGAGCGTCCCTCGCGCGCCTCGAGCCCGCAGGCGCCGATCAGCGTCCCGTTCGCGAGCGTGATGACATACTGCTCCTCGTCGGAATTTTTATTGGCGCCGCCGATCCAGTCCTTGGCGTCGGCGAGGCGATAGGGATGCGGAATGCGCGCGGTGTTCTCGGCGATATGGCGGTCATTGGCGAGCGCCGCTACCGTTTTAGCGTCCCCGAGGCGCGGCGCACGCAGAACGAGCCGCTCGGTCTCGAGGACGGGAATACTGCCTTCTCGCAAAGTTTCCGATGGTATGTGGTCCAGGCCAGTCATGGCGGGCTCCTTGGGCTTGTGAAAAAGCGAAGAGGGGAGCCGGCATCCCGTCTCCCCTCTTGGAACCCAAAGGTCCCGCCGGTTCGACTGGAATACCGGCGGACCTCCTATGTGTCCTCCGGTCTACTCGGCCGCAGCCTCCGTCATCGGAACAACGGATACGAAGGTGCGGTTTTTGGATTTGCTGCGGTACTCAACGCGGCCGTCGATCAATGCAAACAGCGTGTGGTCCACGCCCATCCCGACATTCGGGCCGGGATGCCACTGCGTGCCGCGCTGGCGCACGATGATGTTGCCGGCGACGCAGGTCTCGCCGCCGAACAGCTTGACGCCCAGGCGCTTGCCGGCCGAATCACGGCCGTTGCGCGAGGAGCCGCCTGCTTTCTTGTGTGCCATGGTTAAAGTCCGTGTTGGTGTCGTTCATAACCTATTTTCATGACAAAATCATCACCTGATTTCGTCATTTCTGCCCTGCGGCGGCTCCTTCGGCCGCCTCGGCAGCCGGCTTCGCCGGCCGTGGCTTCTTGGCCCGGGGCGGGGGCGTCTTCGACGGCTTCTTGCCGTCGGTCAGGATCTCGGTGATCCGCACCCGGGTGAATTCCTGCCGGTGCCCGCGCTTGCGGCGCGAATTCTTGCGCCGGCGCTTCTTGAAGGCGATCACCTTCGGGCCGCGGCCCTGTTCCAGCACCTCGCCGGCCACGATGGCGCCCGCAATCGTCGGCGTGCCCAGCTGCGGGCTGTCGCCGCCCACAACCAGCACCTCGGCGAATTCGACCACATCGCCGGGATTGCCGGCGATCTTCTCAACTTCGAGTATGTCATCGGCGGCAACGCGGTATTGCTTGCCGCCTGTTTTGATGACCGCGAACATCGTTTTCATCCTCGTGTTCGATTCCGGCGCTCGGACGATCCGGACCGGCTTTTTGGCAGTCGGGTTGTGTTTGAACGTCGGCCGCCCGAGGGCGGCGCAAACGCATGCGCGGGCCGCAAAGGCCCGCGCCGCGCGGGTGCTTATGGCGCTCCGCTGCCCCACTGTCAAGGAAACGCCGAACCCGGAGC
>DATBBS010000648.1:0-15527 GCA_036270895.1 Xanthobacteraceae bacterium | reverse complement strand
GAGCTGATCAATCAGGTTCCCCTGCGCCGTCATGAGCTTCTGCCCCGCTCTACCGTCTTGGCATCCCGTCCGCTTGCCTGTCGTTACGCCGCCGCATCGGCCATCGCGCCCACGAATCCGAGTTCCGACATCGGACGGGGCCGGCCGAACAGAAAGCCCTGAACCTGCGTCACCCCAGCGGCGCGCAACAGCTCGAACTGCTCTTCGGTCTCCACGCCTTCCGCGGTCGTCGCGATATCGAGACCATGCGCGAGCGTGACCACCGAGGAGACGATCGCGGCGCAGTCGGCGCGCTGCGAGAGGCCTTGCGTGAACGACTTGTCGATCTTGATCTTGTCGACCGGAAAGCGCGTGAGGTAGCCGAGCGACGAATAGCCCGTCCCGAAGTCGTCGAGCACGATCGAGACGCCGATATTCTTGAGCTGCTGCAGCAGGACGCGATAATTCACCTCGTTCTCCAGCAGGACGGACTCGGTGATCTCGAGCTCGAGCCGCTCCGGCGGAAGTCCGGACTCCACCAATGCGCACAAGATGACTTCGAACAGGTCGCCCTTGCGAAACTGCACCGGCGAGAGATTGACGGCGAGCTTGTACTGTGCGGGCCAGGAGGCGGCGTCCGCGCATGCCTTTCCGAGAATCCAGGCCCCGAGCTGGACGATGAGGCCGGTGTCTTCGGCGAGCGGAATGAACCGATCCGGCATGATCAGGCCGTTGCGTGGATGCCGCCAGCGCACCAGCGCCTCGGCGCCGCGCGACTCGCGGGTCCTCACGTCGAGCACGGGCTGATAATAGAGCTCGAACTCGTCGCGCATGAGGGCCTCGCGCATCTCATTTTCCATCTGATGGCGAGCGTCGGCCTCCGTGGTCATGTCGGCATGAAAGAAATTGAAGCCGTTGCGGCCTTCCGACTTGGTCAGGTAGAGCGCGAGGTCGGCCTTCTTCAAGAGCTCGTCGGGCTCGACGCCGTCCTGCGGCGCGAGCGCAATGCCGATGCTGGCGCCGACGCTCACTTTGTGGCCATCGAGATCGAACGGCTGCGCCACCAGGTCGATGATCCTGACGCTTAGCGTGATCGCGTCGTCGCGCTGGGCCGCGCCGCCGCTCTGCAGGATCGCGAACTCGTCGCCGCCCAGGCGCGCCAGCACGTCGGTTTCCCGCAGCGACGACTTCAGCCGCTGCGCCATTTCCTTGAGAAGCGCGTCGCCGGCGGGGTGCCCGAGCGAGTCGTTGACGTTCTTGAACCGGTCGAGGTCGAGCATCACGACCGTGAAAGCCTCGCCATGCCGCCGCAGGCGGGCGCCCGCCTCCTCGATCTTCTCCATGAAGAGCGTCCGGTTGGCGAGCCCGGTCAGCAGGTCGTGATGCGCCATGAAGGCGACCTTGGCCTCGTTCCGCCGCCGCTCCGAGATATCCTCATAGGTCGTGAGCCAGCCGCCGTCCGGCATCGGGTGGCGCAGGAGCGAAATGACGCGGCCGTCGCGCAGCGTTTCCATGTCGGAGGGCCGCTTGAGATTTATCCTGATGTATTCGTCGGGCGCGGGCCCGAAATAGCTGCCATTGGCGATGCGATGCTCGAGGAGCTGCCGCACCGTGGTGCCCGGCTTCGCCTGGTCGCGGGTGAAGCCATAGATCTATCGGAACCGGTCGTTCGAGACGACGATGCGTTGCCTGGCGTCGAACATGCACAGGCCCTGCGACATGTTGTTGAGCGCGGCGTCGAACCGCATATTCGCGCGTTCCAGCTCCTGGGAATTCGCGATCAGGGAAGCCTCGGCACGTTTTTCGGCCGTGACATCCTGGTGGATCGCGACCCCTCCCAGTCCAGCGACGGGCTGATGCGTGATCGCAATCATGCGTCCATCGGCCAGGCGAATGACGGTGTGAAAATAATCGCTGCGGGCGGCCTCGGCGAGGCGGCGCGCGACGAAATCGCCTCCCTCCATGGGTCCGTTGCCGTTCGCCACCCTGGCCGCGAGGATGTCGCGCAACGGCGTTCCCGGCCTGGTTTGCGCGCCGGTCAGGCCGTACATGTCGGCATAACGCTTGTTGCAGATGATCACGCGCAGCTCGCTGTCGACCATGATGAGGCCGTGCGCCATGTTGTCGAGCGTCAGCTCCAAGACGGTGGATTCTTCGGCGATTTTTTTCGTCTGCCGCATCAACAGGGCGGTGCCCAGCAGAATGACCACGACGACGAATCCCGCCATGGGCCCGAAGGTGTAGAGATGCCGAAGCCAGGGGGCCAGCACGTCCGCGCGGCTGAATGTAACCAGAACAACGAGAGGCAGGCCCGGTACCGCTTTGTAACCGGCGATGCGTGGAACGCCATCGATGACGCTGACGGTTTCGTAGGAGCCGGCCTCGGCTTTCGGCAAGTGCCGGGACATCAACGGGCCGTCCAGATACGACCTGCCCATCGAGCTTTCGACCCTGGGCTCTCGCGCCACGTTCATTCCGCCGCGATGAAACAGCATCACGGATCCGTCCGTTCCCAGATGGATCGAGCGGTAAATTCCCGAAAAATAAGTCGGGTCGAGAGCCGCGGACGCGATACCGGCAAAGCTCCCGTCGGGATTCGTCAGCCGCAGGGAAGCAGCGGTGAGCCACTCACCTGTTCTCGCTGAACGGAACGGCGGAGCAATGAACATCTTTCCGTCGGGGTGGTCGCGTTGAGCGATGAAGTGTGGGGTATCGGCGATATTCGGGCGCGGCGGGGCGTGGTCGTAGGAATGCGCCTGCAGATCCCCCGCGGCGTTCGCCCAGCCGAGCGCCACCACCAACGGCGACGTCTGTCGCAACTGACGCAGGACCTCATGAGTGCGTTGAGCCGCGCCGTCAGCCGGAATCCGGCGACTGCCATCCTGGGCATCGCGGCGCACCAACTCGACAACACGCAACGAGCGTTCCACGTTTTCGAAGGCGCGCGCCGTGTGCTCGGCCAGGACTTCGGCGTAATTGCGCGTCGTCTGCTTGGCCCCGGCGATGGCGGCGACATAACGGCTGTTCAGGTCGATCAGGAACAAAACCGCGATCGCAGACGCGAAAAAGACCCCGAACGCCGCCAGCGTGCAGTTCGGACACTCCATCACTTTCCGAAAGACACCACGCATCAAGGTCTTGATCGTTGAGGCTTGGGGGAAGATCCGTGCCGGTTTTCGTGCCGACCAGCATGGGTGATCACCGCGCCGGCCGTGCGAACCGTTATGCCGTGAGATAACAAAAGATCGGATTAAGCCGCTTGGTTAACGCCGGTTAAGCATTGCGCTCGCTCCTGGTGGTGACGCAACGGCAGAACACCCTTCGGTGTCTCCCGCCCGAGCCGAGAGCGAGCAGGCGCCGCGCGGGCGCGGGGCCCGGACCACTTCGCGACTGCTTTCGCTGCGCGTCGCCGCCGCCCCGAAGCCTGGGTAAATCGTGCGGGGGGAGCCGGATGAGGCTTGTTCCCAACTTTGCGGGGAGTCAGACTGAGTGGTCCCCGACCAGCGCCGGTTGGTCGCGGCGCGTTTTTTACAATCCCATCGGGATGCCTGCCGGAGTCAATCAAACAGATCATGCTCTAGGGAGAAATCGATGCGAAACAAATTGGTCGGGAGCCTGACCGCCGCCGCGGCCGTCATGCTGTTTCAAGCGTCACCACATCCGGCCTGGGCGCAAGGCACGTCTGCGGCCGCTCTCACCGGACAAGTCACCTCCGACCAGGAGGGCGCCATGGAAGGCGTGGTGGTGAGCGCCAAGAAACCGGGCTCGATCGTCAAAGTGAGCGTGACCACCGACGCCCAGGGCCGCTTCAGCTTCCCGGAGAATCGCCTGGAGCCAGGTGACTACACCCTCACCATCCGCGCGGTCGGCTACGATATCGCCGCCCCCGCCAAGGCGAGCGTCGCCGCCGAGAAGACGGCCACCGCCGATATCAAGCTCAAGAAGACGCGCAATCTCGCCGGCCAGCTCACCAATGCCGAATGGATGATGAGCATTCCGGGCACCGAGACTCAAAAAGCCATGCTGCTCAATTGCACGAGCTGTCACACGCTCGAGCGCATCGTCCGCTCGACGCATGACGCCGACGAATGGACGCAGGTCATCACCCGCATGATGGGCTACGGGGCCGTGAGCCAGCCGATCAAACCCCAGCGCATGCTCGATCAGGCCCGCGCCGGCTCGCCCGAGCAATACCGCAAGGCGGCCGAGTACCTTGCGACCATCAATTTGAGCGCGACCGACAAATGGGAATACGAACTCAAGACGCTCCCGCGTCCCAAAGGCCGGGCCACGCGCGCCATCGTGACCGAATACGACATGCTTCGGCCGACCACGGAACCGCATGACGTGCTCGTCGATAAGGACGGCAACGTCTGGTACAGCGATTTCGGCGAGCTGTTCATCTCCAAGTTCGACCCGAAGACGCTCAAGCTCACCGAATATCCGGTGAAGAAGTTCAAGCCCGACGCCCCGGTCGGCCAGCTCAGCCTGGAGCAGGACCATCAGGGGAATTTCTGGTTCGACACCATGTATCAGGGATCGCTCGGGAGCCTGGATCCGAAGACCGGCGAGATCAAATACTATCCGCTCGCCCAGGAATGGAACGACGAGCGAGTCCAGCTCAACTTCGTCGGGCTGCGCCACGACGTCGACGGCAAGGTGTGGACCAAGAGCGTCGGCACCCAGGACATCTTCCGGCTCGATCTCGCCACCAACAAATGGGAGAAGTTCCATCCGACCGACAAGATTCCGGGCGGACCTTACGGGATCTACCAGGTGATCTCGGACTCCAAGAACAATCTCTGGATGGCCGAGTTCACCGAGGGCCATATCGGAAAGATCGATGCGAAGACCCTCGAGGTCACGTGGTTCGCGACCCCGACGGAGCACGCACGGGCCCGCCGGCTGCGGATCGACGACCAGGACCGCATCCTGTTCGCCGAATACCGCGGCAACAGGGTCGCGCTGTTCGACACCAGGACGGAAAAATTCACCGAATATCCGTTGCCGATCCCCTACAGCGGCCCGTACCGGGCGCAGACCGACAAGAACGGTGACATCTGGACCGGCGGCATGCAGACCGACCGCGCCATCCGGCTCGATCCCAAGACCGGCCAGACCGTCGAATATCTGATGCCGACCGACACCAACATGCGATCGGTGTTCGTGGACGACTCGACGTCGCCGCCGACCTTCTGGACCGGAAGCAACCACGCCCACGCGCTGGTGAAAGTGGAGCCGCTGGACTAGCTATCGCCGCGCCGGCGCGGGCCCCCCGGCCCGCGCCGGATATCGCACGCATGATGGGCAAGGTCGCGGGACGCGACTTTGCCCGTCTTTTTTCGCGCGCATGCGCGTGCCCAACGGCCGCCGGCGGTATCAAGATATTTGCCGCACCGCGACGACCCCGCCTCGGTCTCTATATCGGCAAGCTGGAGCTCGATCGCTCAGGCGATGTGCCGGATCACGAGCTTTGCCTGACCTGAAACGACGACAGGACCGGCTTGCGGCCGGTCCTGTTTGCAGGCCCCCGACAAACCTCAGGGCAGGAAGTTTCTCTGGATGCGGAACATGGCGCTCACAACATCCTGGTCGTCGATGGAGCAGCCGCCGGTGGGCGACGCGCATGCAGGACGCGCGCCGCTCGCCGCCACCGCGGTGGCTGGCCCCCTGAATGCCGTGTTGAGACGGGTCCACATCACGTCAATGCCGATATCGAGCTCCGGATGCGGATTCCATTGGGTCCGCGACCCGACCTGCCACATGCTCCAGTCGGGTGAGCAGGCATTGCCGGCCGCAGGCATGATCGCCGTGAACGTGGCCGCAGCCGCAGGAGCCGCACAGGCGGTAGCGCCACCCGCCCCGAAGCGGGCGTTGATCATGTTCGTGGCAGCGGCGTTGTAGTCGACCTGAACATAGCCGCCATAGAGCGATGTGCGCCACTTCGGGTTCCAGAAGTGCTGGTAGAACCCGTTGATCCCCCACACCGTGGTCAGCTCGACCGCCGTATCGGCATCGAACACGCCGTCGGTGAGCCAGCCCACGCCGACACTGCTGTTGCTGCCGTAGACCAGCATGGGCGCATTCACGCGGGTGACATAACCCGCGGCGCCTTGCGAGTAAGCCGCCTGCATGCCGAACTGATCGCCCTTGAAGCCGAGGATGTCGTTCAGCGTGAAGCCGCCCGTCACCGCAAAGCCCTGCTTGTCGGCCGGATGGCCGGCGAGGTTGGAGAGCGTGGTGCTTGTGCCGTAGTAGCCGCCGCTCGCGTCATGCAACGCCGCCGCCACCTGCGCATAGCCCCAGGCCTGGTCGATGCGAAGAGCGCCGACCACGTCCGGGAAGGTCGTCCCCTTGTTGTCCTCGATCTGGGAACCCAGCGAGAAGAAACCAGCCTGCCACGAGTCGGCCGTAAAGCGGCCACGACCGCCGGCGGAGCCGGGGTTGTTGCCGCCCACCGAGGCGCCGCCGTCTTCCAACGACAACGTAGCCGAGACGCCGTTGCCGAACTGTGCCGTATAGGCGATCGCGTAGATGCCGGTCAGGCCGGTGTCACCCGACACGCGGTTGTTCGAGTAGGAGTAAGACGAGAGCGCGTTGATGTCGAAGTAGGACCGGATGCGGCCCGCCGTGAACCCGGCGAACTGGATGAAGCCACGATCGAAGAACGGAACGTTCGCGATCGCGCCGCTGGCCGTCGTCGTGGTGAATTCGGCGCCGACCTCGAGGTAGGACCGCAACGTGCCGTATTCGGTCTGCGTGCGCAGATCCACGCTGAGCGCCGCCCGGGTCCGGTAGTTGAACTCGTTGCTGTCGCTGCGGGTGAACTGCCCGCCGCCCGTGCCGATGCCGATCGGGATGCCGCCACCTTCCGCGTCCCAAGCCGTCTGGACACGGACATACGAGCCGACCTTCAAGCACGTGTCCGTTCCCGGAACGTACCAGAAGCCCGCCCCATACAGGCTGCAGACCTTCACGTATTCGACCGGCTTGGCCGCCTGTGCGCCGGACACCGCAACGAGACCCGCCACGGAACCGAGAAAAATGCCCTTGAGTGCTCGCACGATAACCTCCCTCGACGGGAGGGCTCGACGTCGCTGCCCCGGTAGCCCCCACCACTTGCCGTCGAAACCCGAATTTGCGACGTCGGTAAAATTATATTGACGCGGGTTCCCGCCGGTCAAACGCGACTGCGCTTCGCACACCCGGTCCGCACCCTTTTGCGCCCGACTGTTGCAAGAATGGCACTCGCGTACCTCGCGTCCAAACACGCGCGCGAGCGCCAAGCCATGGATCCCAGATGAAAAAATCCGGTTTTCGCCCTCACCCGTGGTCAAAACCGGAGCTTGCCGGGCGAAGGCCAGCATCGTCACTTTTCCACAAGCCGGAGCGCCGCGCGGTCTCGAACTCGGCGCGGATTCACCGTGCCATCCGGAGACCTCCGGGAACCAGCACGGTCGCCGAAGGGGCGATCCGGTCGGCCGATCACAAGCGGTCGAAAATGGCCTTGGAAGAGCGCGCGGCGAACATCACGCGGGGAGCGCTACGGCTCCTCCTCGAATACGAGGCTGCGGGTCGCGGCGATGACCTCGCGCATGGCGTCCGTGGGCTCGTTACGGGAGACGAAACCATAGGACTGCGTGATCAACACGTTGGTCTGAAGCATGGGCAGGCCGTGCAGCTTTGCGAAGCTCGCCGGCGTGAATCCGATTGCGCCGCGATCGCGCACGATGGTCCGGACGATCTCCTGCGCGTTCTCGACGATCAGCGCGGAATGCGGCGTTATGCGCTGCCCCGCCAGAAGAGCCTCCTCGGTCGCGCGCTTCGGGCCATTATCCGCGCCCATTGAAACGACATGGATCGGCAGATCCGGGCCGCCGAGCTGCCGCCAATTGTCGATCTGTCCGCTCAGCAGCTGCTTGAGCTTTGCGACGGACACCGAGCGCACGGGATTGTCCGGATTGACCGGGAAGGCGATGCGCGATTTGGAAATACGGAAGTCGCGCAGGAGACCGATGGGCAGTTCAGGCCGCGACTTTCTCAGCGGCGCGACCATGTCGTCCAGGGGTCCCGCCACCATGGCGAGATCGGCTTCGCCTTGCAGCACGGCAAGCAGGCCCCGGTCCCCCGTCGTGGGTACGATCCGCAGCTTGTGGCCCGTGAGCGCCTCGACCTTGTCCTGGTAGGGCCGCATCACCTCGTCGGCAAAGCCCGCGGAGCCCTGAACGATCAGGGTCTCGGCAAATGCAAAGCCGTCGGTCAAAAGGCCAATGCATCCGATGCCGATCACCGCGGCCAACATGGCGCACCACGATGAATGTCTCATAGGCTGTCTCCCCGTCGCACCCCCGGATGCGGCGAACCGGTAACGGTCAACACGCCGAACCCTATGCTTAAAATGGAATGGTTACCGGACGGCTAATCGACCGAAACGTGGGGGCAGCCGCCGGGTTCCGGCGACGCCATCGGCCCGTCAGCGCCATCGCGACGAGATGCCGGCGGGCGGCGCGACTTTGGGCGCCGGGGGCGGGATCGCCACCTCGCCGCGCCGGCCGAAAATCGTGATCTCGGTCGCTTCCCCGTCTTTCTTGACCACGTAATTATACCCTTCGAGCAATCGGGAAATGACCTGCCCGACGGAGCCCGCATAGGCCGCGTCGGCCGCCGCGTCGAGGGGAATCGCGGTCCGGTAGCTGACTTTGAACTTCCCCGCAAAGGCCGCGAGGACATCGGAAATCGCGGCCTGATCGGTCATGACGCGAAGCGCGGCCGGACCGCCCTCCACACGCACATCGGCGCGAGCGACGGTCGCAACAGCGCACGCCAGCGCCGTCGCCAGCCCCATCGCGCAGCGGTGCCGGCGCGCCTTCGCGCGCCAAAAGATCCCGGTCATGCCGATCACACCCTACGGCCGGCCGCAATGGCCGCCGGCCGTAGGGTGCTCCCATTTGCGATCGAGGTCGGTCGATCCGACGTCGTGGCGCTCGCCATCAGGGTGCTGGCGACGCGCCCGGACGTCAAGCCGGCCGGTCAGTGATCGTGGCCGTGATCGTTGTCGTTGTCGTCGTCGGCGTCCTGCAGCTTGATGAAGACGCGCGAGCGATGACATATCTCCGGAGTAACGTCACCGTTCGAGTACTTATGGGTCTCGACCGCAGGCGCGAGGTGCGCGGCGATCAAGGTCTTACCGTCCCGCGAAACCATGCCCGATTGCGGCGGGATGGCGTCGACCGTGGCGGTCTGGCCGGTGCGCGGACCAAACGAGAAGGTTTCGCTGTAGGAACCCGGCACCATGGTGGAGGTCCAGGTGCCGTCGGCAGCGACCGTGTAGGTGAACGAGAACTTGAAATCCCCCCCGGAGGCGGATGGCGGGAAATGTGGGAAGCCATCCGGACCTGGCGTCGGTTTAACGGCGATTCCGACAACCGTGCCCATGACGGTTCCGGTGCCGTCCCCATTGAACGTCCGGATTCCCTCCACGGAGAACGAACGGGAGAAGGTCCCAGGGACATCGTTCACCTGCAACTGGGCATTAAACCCTGAATTCGGCAGCGCGACTCCCGGGGTGGGATTAGGAAGCGGGGGCGGAGTATTGGGATCCCCCACATGGCCCTGCGCGACCAGACAGGCGGCGGTGCCGGTGAAGCCGTAGGCGCCCTTGAGTTTCGGCGAGTCGGCGGCGGCGCTTCCCGCCGCGGTTAACGCAATAGTTGCGATCGCAAACGCGGTTGTACGATGATTCACTGAAGTCCTCCCATGTGTGCCATAGTACCACCAGCGTTTCAGCACGTTTCAGTCCGCCTGAAAATGGAGAATTCCAGTGGTGGTAAAATTGATGACAACCATTGGGCGAATTGTTCCGCGCTTGGAACAATCGCGCGAACCTGCGCGAACGACGAAAGCCGGCACACGCGCGGCCCACTCACCAGATTGCCTCACGGTTTTGCGGCCTGTAGTTTTTCCATGGCCTTGGTTCTGAGCAGAGCCGTCGCCATCACAAGGGGAATGGCCATGCGGCCGGCAAGGACAGGGTCGAAAACCACAGTCACGGTTGCGGCCGCTCTCGCGGCGCTCGGTTTCGGCATGGCGGTCGCCGCCGCGCAGGACACCGAAGTCTGTCGCGGTCGCGCCGGCGACCCGATCGCGGCCTGTACGCGCGTCATCACCGCGACCAAGTCCACGCGCGCGCAGGTCGGCGACGCCTACATCAACCGCGGCCAGCATTATTACGAGCGCAAGGATTACGACCGCGCGATCGCGGACTTCAATCGCGCCATCCCGCTCAAGCCGAAATGGCTGCAGATGGCCTACGGCAATCGTGGCAATGCGTATTACGCCAAGGACGAGGACGACAAGGCGATCGACAGCTACGACAAGGCGATCGCCATCGATCCGCAATATTCCTCCGCCTTGACGGCGCGCGGGATGCTCTACGAAAAGGCCGGCTCGATCGAGCGCGCCCGCGCCGACTACCAGGCCGCGCTCGCCGCCAAGTCGATCTTCGAGGACGACAAATGGGCCCATGACACGGCCCGCAAGCACCTGGACGCGTTGGCCGAGAAATAGGCGCCCGCTCCGGCGGAATTGAACCACCCGAGCCGCCGCGCCGTCTAACGAGGCGATGATGACCGCGCCTCGACGCGTTGACACCCGAGCCTGCCCCGAGGTCGACCCATGACGGCCATTGACCGCGACGCAGCGCCAGCCTCGCCCTGGCTTTCGGTCTGGCTCAAGCCGCGCGACACGATCGGCCGCGTCCTCGCCACCGACCCGCGACGCCATGTGCTGCTGCTGGCCGCCCTCGGCGCCATCGCGGGCTTCGTGGCCGAACTCACCAAGGCGGGACTCGTCCTGCAGTTGCTCGACTGGCGCCTGGCCGCGGTCGTGGCGGTCGGCGGCGCGATCTGCGGCATCCTCGGCCTCTACATCTACACGGTGTGCTTCAGGTGGAGCGGGCTGTTGCTGGGCGGCGGCGCGTCGCCCGTTCAAATCCGTGCGGTCCTTGCCTGGGGCGGCGCACCGATCATCATCGGTCTGGCGGTCTGTCTCATCGCTCTCGCCTGGTTGCGGCTCGCGGGTGGGACCGGCGCAGCCACCCCCCGCATGCTGACGGTCATGCTGGAGGTGGTGACACTCCTGCTCGGCCTCTGGTCGATCGTCCTGACGCTGCTCATGCTGGGGCGCGTGCAGAGTTTCGGCTTCTGGCGAACGATCGCCAACGGCTTGCTGGGAAGCTTGCTCGTGCTGCCGTTACTGGCGATCCCGCTGGTCATCCGGACCTTCGTGGTGCAGCCTTTCAACATACCGAGCGGCGCCATGATGCCGACGCTCCTCGTCGGCGACTTCCTGTTCGTCGCCAAATATCCCTACGGCTACACGCACTACTCCCTGCCCTTCGCGCCGCGGTTGTTCGCCGGCCGCATCCTGGCGTCGGAACCGCAACGGGGCGACGTCGTGGTATTCCGCCTGCCGAAGGACGACACGACCGATTACATCAAGCGCGTGGTCGGCCTGCCCGGTGACCGCATCCAGATGCGCGCCGGCCTGCTGCACATCAACGAACAGCCGGTCGGGCGCGAGCGCATCGACGACTTCATCGACGAGGATGGCGGGCGGAGCGCGCGGGTCAAGCGCTGGCGCGAGACCCTGCCGAATGGCGTGAGCTACGACACGCTCGACCTGCAGGACAACGGCTTCCTCGACAACACCCAGGTCTTCACCGTCCCGCCGGGCCACTTCTTCATGATGGGCGACAACCGCGACAACTCGACCGACAGCCGCGTGCTGAGCCAGGTCGGCTACGTGCCGTTCGAGAACATCGTCGGCCGGGCCGCCCTGCTCTATTTTTCGGTCGACCGCGAATCCGGCTCGCAGGCCATCCGCCTCGCGCGCATCGGCACGCCAGTGCGCTGAGCGCGGCCGGCCGAGAGGCGGCCGCGCACCAACGCGCCAGGCTGCGTCACCCGCATGGGATGGTCCGCCGACGCGGCGCGTCGGCGGCGTATCAAGCGCGAGCCGTTGAGTCTCGGTTCAAGATCGCGGGCTCCCGGGACTCATCGTCCGTCATGGTCATGGTCGTCGTGGCCGCCGTCGTGGCCGTCTTCGTCGTCGTCATCGTGGTGGGGCGGCACGCCGGTTCCTGGCGTGAAGGAAACGCCACGGAGAACCTCGCCGAAGCGCGCGACCCGAATGGTCTTGAAGCTTTCGGTCGGCGGAAGGCTCGTCGCAGCCAGGGTGTCGCGGATCATGACCAGCTTGTTCGGATCGGCGCCCTGGTCGCCGTTCCCGCTCACCGTCGAGGTGATGGCCCAGATCGTGACGCTGCCGTCGCGATTCACGCGGCCGGTGAGATTGCGCAGACCGTCGGTGGCCGGCGACCAGGGCAGACCCGTCGCCGGGTTGTTGCCGCCGGGATAGCGATCGACCGTATAAGGCACGCCGAGGTCCAGGCCGGCGGTGAGCACATAGACCCGTTTCCATGCGCCGAGGCCGGCGTCGAAGACCCATTTCTGCAATCCGGCAGCGGTCTGTGCAGCGGCCGCCGCATAGGTCCCGGTCGCGGGGTTGAACGTGTTGGTGCCGTCGCCCTCGTCGGCGACATACAGCGTGGTCGCATTGGCAAACCAGACTCCGAACGGGAACGAGTCCGTCGTGTTCTTAGCGAGCGCGGTCGTGAAGCCCTTCAGGACGCACATGTTGTAGGGGAAGACCCCTTTGGTCTGCAGCTGCGACGCGTCATAGACGATCGGGGCGACGGGAAGGCTCGCGGACGGCCCCGGGAGTCCTGTTCCGTTGGGGCACGCCAGCGGCCGGCCGGCGCTGTCGAAGCCGGTGGTGTCGATGAAATAGACCGTGTTGACGCCGTTGCTGCCGCTGCCCTTGGTGTAATAGACGACGTTGTTGAACAGCGTGAGACCGCGGAAGTTGGTGTCCTTGCCGACCTTGTCGGCCTTGAGACCCAGTTGGCTGATGCTGAAGCTGCCGACCGGCGTCGGCATTCCGGGATCCGGTTGCGCGCTGAGCGCCGTGGTGGCGGCGGTCAGGATCTGAGCGCCCGCGCCGACGATGACTCCGTTGGGTTGCGGATTGCCGCCGTTGCCGGCGTTGCCGGCCGTGTAGAGAAGGCTGGCGCCATTGTTGTTGTTCAGCACCACGGCGCGGCCATTGTTGCCGCTATAGGCGTTGGTCTTGGTGAAGTGGAATTTCCCCTGCCCGTCCACTTGCGCCGCGACGCGATAGGCGAGGCCCGACACCGGGTTGGTCGGATCGATCACAAACGGTGTGTTGTCGTTGGAGGCGTCAAGCGCATTGAGCGGCGCGAGATACCCCAGGAATGTCACGAAGCGCTTGTCGGTCGAGAGATTGAGCGCCACTTCCGACTTGGACGAGAAGCTGCCGACCATCTGGTCCGAGCTCGGGGACACGTGCCGCTGCGAGCTGTTCGGCACCTCGAGCGAGCTGATCAGCACGCCGAACCGCGTCAGCTGGTCGAGGATGATCTTCGACGTGACGCCGAAGCTCGGGTCGACGAGGGCATTATTCCAGACATTCGGATAGGCGCCGTTGTCCGTCGCCTTGGCGCAGGCCGCGCCCACGCAGTTGGGCGGCAGCACCGTGACCCCCGCCACCACATTGGCGGGATTGTTGTCGTACACCACGCGGCTGACCAGCAGATTGCCGGGCCGCAAGCCGCCGCCGTCGTCGTCGGCGAGCGCCGCCGGGCCATGCGAAAGGCCGGCCAGCAAGAGCGTGGCCAGCGCTGATTTCAAGATCGAAGGGCGGACAAATTTCCGCGTTTCCCTGTCGTTCATCGTGGATCCCCTGTCTGCGCCCCCGGCTGCCTGCTGGCAGCCAACGGCGGGGATCATGTCGGCGTCATATAACGGCGGTATGAATGGGTGTGGATGAAAGGACGGCCGCGAGGTCCGTGGACCCGCCCGCCCGAAATCAGCGGCAGCGCCGCGCGCTTTCGCGGGCCATTCGCATCGAACGCCGGCGCCCTAAAGCAGGATCAGCGCGACGCCAGCTTGTGCCAGGTGTTCTGGACGCCCACGGTGAAGTGGTGCCAGTTGGTGCTGACCACGTCCCAGTTCACCATCGGCCGCTCGACGGTGACCTGCGTCGAGCCGCCCGCGCCCGTCGTTGTGGTTGTGGTCGTTCCCATGGTCCCGGAGATCGACGCGTCGGATATGTAGGCGACGCCGATGGTCAGGAGCGCTCCCACGATCATTCCCAAGAAAAAGCGCATGTCTCTTCGTCCTTGCGTTCGCTGCGGCTCACGGGACGGGCCGGCCCTCTTCGCGCGGCTCGTCGTCGGGAATGATCACAAGACTGCCCCGGGCGCGCGCCGCCTCGATATGAGGCGCGTCTTCGGGACCGAGCGGCTTGGAGTGCCGGCGTCCGTTGCTCATCGCATAGGTGACGCCGAATTCGCCGTTCGCCAAGGGAGCCAATCGGACGCCCAGAATCGCCGTCGGCTGTCGTTTCCGGAATATCAGCACCTCGCCCATGCCGAGAAAATGCGATTCCCGGCATAAAGTTCCATCGGCGGATACGGTTCGCGTTTTCAACGCGGTCTCGACGTGATTCGGGTCGCCGCGCCGCTGTCGCGGTCAGGCGGCGAGGCCGTCGAAAAGGCGATCCGACTGTCCTATGATCGGCCCAGCGCCGCAGGTTCAAAAAAGGCGCGCACGGGAGGACACCATGGAGCAGCTTTTCATCGCGCTCGCCTGCTACGCCTTCATCTGGCTCGTGGTGCTGTGGGGATCGCGTTACTTCGGCCCCAAGGAGCACTGAGCCGCGCGGTGCGAGACGCCGGTGGCGGCGAGAAGCTATTTGCGCAGCCCGAGCTCGGTCAAGAATTTCGTCCAGCGCTTGATCTCCCCGCCATGCAGCGCGGAAAATTCCGGCACCCCGAGGCCGGTCGGCTCGAAGCCGATGGCCTGGAATTTGTCCTTGATGTCGTTCTGCCGGACCACCTCGACGATGGCGCGCCCGAGCTTTTCGCGCACATCGGCCGGCAGGCCGGGCGGGCCGTAGATGCCGACCCAGCCGGTGAGCGTGACGCCGGGAAGGCCCGCCTCCGCGAAGGTCGGCACGTCGCGCAGCGCGGGGAGCCGGTAGGAGCTGCTGACCGCGAGCCCCTTGATGGCGCCCGAGCGGATCTGCTCCATCACCACCGGAAACACCTCGATGATGACGTCGATCGAGCCGCCCAGGAGATCGTTGAGCGCGCCCGGCCCGCCCTTGTAGGGCACATGCACCATCTCGATGCCGGTCTCCTTCATGAACAGCTCGGCCGCCAGATAATCGAGCGCGCCCACGCCGGTCGAGCCGAAGGTGAGCTTGCCGGGCCGCGCCTTGGCGTAGGCGACGAACTCCTGCACCGAATTCACCGGCAGCTGCTTGTTGACCACCATGGCGGTCGCATATTCGGCGGTGCCAGCGATCGGCACCATGTCGCGCGCCGGATCGAAGGGCGCATTGGCGTCGATCGCATAGCCGATCACCACCGAGCCCACCGTGCCGACCATGAGGGTGTAGCCGTC
>DATBBS010000647.1:0-2611 GCA_036270895.1 Xanthobacteraceae bacterium | reverse complement strand
CTGTGGGACGAGGTGAAGGACAAGCTCGGCGCCAACGGCCTGAGCCTGTCGGGCGGCCAGCAGCAGCGCCTCTGCATCGCGCGCACCGTCGCGGTGAAGCCCGAGGTGATCCTGCTCGACGAGCCGTGCTCGGCGCTCGATCCGATCTCCACCGCCAAGATCGAGGGACTGATCGATGAGCTCAAGGACGACTATACGATCGCGATCGTGACCCACAACATGCAGCAGGCCGCGCGCTGCTCCGACTTCACGGCTTTCATGTATCTCGGCGAGCTGGTGGAATACGGCACCACCAGCAAGATGTTCACGACCCCGACCGACCGGCGCACCCAGGACTACATCACCGGCCGCTTCGGCTGACGCGAATTCGAGCGACGCAGAGTGGGCCGCCGCGAGACGGATGCGAGGACTTCGACATGACGATGATGGAACACACGATCAAGGCCTTCGACGCCGACCTGCAGGATCTCGTGCGGGTCGTCGCGGAGATGGGCGGCCTGGCGGAAAAGCAGATCGGGGACGCCTTCGAGGCGCTCGACAAGCGCGACCTCGCGCTCGCCGAGCGGGTCGTCGGCGATGACGCCAAGATCGACGCCCTGCAGCGCGAGATCGAGGAAAAGGCGATCCTCACCATCGCGCGGCGCCAGCCCATGGCGGTCGACCTGCGCGAGATCGTCGGCGCGCTGCGCGTGTCGAACGACCTCGAGCGCATCGGCGACCTCGCCAAGAACATCGCCAAGCGGGTCGGCGCGCTCGAAGGCGACTTCCAGCCGCAGCAGGTGATGCGCGGCGTCGAGCACATGACCGACCTCGTGCTCACCCAGATCAAGGACGTCCTCGACAGCTTCGCGCGGCGCAACGCGGCGGAAGCCATGGCGGTGTGGCGCAGCGACGAGGAGGTTGACGCGGTCAACAATTCCCTGTTCCGCGAGCTCCTGACCTACATGATGGAAGATCCGCGCAACATCAGCTACTGCATCCATCTGCTGTTCTGCGCCAAGAATATCGAGCGCATGGGAGACCACGCCACCAACATCGCGGAAACGGTCTATTACATGGTCGAAGGCCACGCCATCGCGGAGGAGCGCCCCAAGGGCGACACCACCGCCGTCACCAACGTCCCATTCCGGAACTGAGCGGAGGAAACCGCATCCCATGTCCGCCCGAATCCTGATCGTCGAGGACGAGGAACCGCTCACGCTGCTGTTGCGCTACAACCTCGAATCCGAAGGCTATGCGGTCGATGCCTCCGGGCGCGGAGACGAGGCCGAGCTGCGCCTCAAGGAAACCCCGCCCGACCTCGCGGTGATCGACTGGATGCTGCCGGGGCTTTCCGGCATCGAGCTCATCCGACGCCTCCGGGCCAAGCCGGAGACGCGCCGGCTGCCCATCATCATGCTCACCGCGCGCGGCGAGGAAGGCGAGCGCATCCGCGGGCTGGCGACCGGCGCCGACGACTACATCGTCAAGCCCTTCTCGGTGCCCGAGCTGCTCGCCCGCATCCGCGCGCTGCTGCGCCGCTCAAAGCCCGAGCGGGTGGCGGCCACGCTTTCGGCCGGCGACATCGAGCTCGACCGCGACACCAAGCGCGTGTCGCGCTCGGGCCGCGAGGTGCCGCTCGGGCCGACCGAGTTCAGGCTGCTCGAATTCCTGCTGGAGAATTCCGGCCGCGTGTTCTCGCGCGAGCAGCTCCTGGACCAGGTCTGGGGCCGCGACGTCTATATCGACGAGCGCACCGTCGACGTCCATGTCGGCCGCCTGCGCAAGGCGCTCAATCGCGGCCGCATGCCGGACCCCATCCGCACGGTACGGGGCGCCGGCTACGCGCTCAACGACCGCTTCGGCAAGACAGCTTGATTCAAGACAGCCTGATTCAACAGTGCTGGAATCCCGGAAGGCTTCGACCCGAGATCATGATCCCCGTACCGGGCGCCGGTCGCGCCGGGCCGCGGGCGGCTGGTAGGCTACCCGCGAGTGATAGCCGCAATAGGGCGCGCCATCGAGCGGCGCCCCGCCGCAGAAAAAGAACTCCGCCGTCCCGGGGTCGCCGATCGGCCAGCGGCATTTGCTCTCGTTGAGCTCGAGCAAGCTGCAGCGCTGCCCGAGCGGGATGATGTTCTCGATCAGCTCGGGCTCGGAATCGACATCCGCCTCATACATCGGGGCGAGCGCGGTATTACCCCGCATCGCGGGACGCGCCAGCCGCATCATATGCCCGGAAGCGCGCGGCTTGCGCGGCCGCGGCGCGGTGGACGACGGGCTCTTGGCCCGCCCGGAAAGCCCCAGCCGATGCACCTTGCCGATCACGGCGTTGCGGGTGATGCCGCCGAGCTCGGCCGCGATCTGGCTCGCGGAGAGCCCGTCGGTCCACAGCTTCTTCAGGAGTTCGACCCGTTCGTCGGTCCACATCATTGTTTTTGTCCCTGTTCCCACCGTGCCGAGGGGCGGATAACCCCGACAGAATCCGCCTCTGTCCTCCGGCAACGCGAAGTCGCCGTTGGTTACGCCCCGAAAATACTGACAAAACTCAGGAAACAATCCGCCGCACGAGATATCGTGTCTAACGAGCATTAACCTACTATATGGCGCGACTCGCGCGCAAGAGTCGGCG
>DATBBS010000646.1:0-2925 GCA_036270895.1 Xanthobacteraceae bacterium | reverse complement strand
AGGACCGGAGGCGCCGCCGGGGTCGCGGAAGAACATGATCACGCGACCGTTCGGTGCGAAGGTCGGCCCCTCGTTGTGGAAGCCTTCGGTCAGGATGCGCTCGCCCGAGCCGTCGGGCTTGATGACGCCGATCGAGAAACTACCGCCGCCTTGCTTGGTGAATGCGATGACGTCGCCGCGCGGCGACCACACCGGCGTCGAATAGGAGCCCACGCCGAAACTGATGCGTTGTGCCGTACCGCCGGAAGCGGGCATCACGTAGATCTGCGGCCGGCCGCCGCGGTCCGACTCGAAGCAGATATTCCTGGAGTCCGGCGAAAACGATGGCGCGGTATCGATCGCCGCCGAGTCGGTGAGCCGCGTGATCGCCTTGGAACCGAGATTCATCACGAAGATGTTCGAGTTGCCGCCGCGCTGCAGGCTCATGATGACGCTGGCACCGTCGGGCGAGAAACGCGGTGCGAAGGTCATGCCCGGGAAGTTGCCCACGACTTCGCGCTGGCCGGGGTTGTCGAGATTGAGGAGATAGACGCGCGGATCGCCCTGCCCGAACGACATGTAGGTGATCTCCTGGGTCGTGGGCGAGAAGCGCGGCGTCAGGACCAGATCATCGCCGCGCGTGAGGTAGCGGGTATTCGCGCCGTCCTGGTCCATCAGCGCGAGGCGCTTGACGCGGCGCTCCTTCGGCCCGGTCTCGTCGACGAACACGACGCGGCTGTCGAAGTAGCCCTTCTCCCCGGTCAGCCGCTCGTAGATCGCATCCGACACGATATGCGCGATGCGCCGCACGTTCTCGGGCGGGGCGGAATATTGCTTTCCCTCGAGCTGCTGGCCGCCGAACACGTCCCAAAGCCGGAACTCGGCCTTGAACCGGCCGTCACCCTGACGGGTGATGCGTCCCAGCACCAGCGCCTGAGCGTTGATCGCGCGCCAATCGGGAAACCTCGGCGCCGCGTCGAAATTGACGATCTTCTCGATGTAAGCCGCCGGGTCGATCGGCGCGAACAAGCCGCTGCGGGCAAGGTTGGCGGTGATGATCTCGGTCACGAGGCGCGCCGGACCGGCATCGCCCGGCGTCCCGGGCACGAAATCCGGGATGGCGATCGGGACCGGCTGCACATTGCCCTGGGTCACATCGAGTCGCAGCACGGCCCGCGCGGGCGATACGCGCAAGCCCGTCAACGCGGCCGCGGCTGCGCCCGTGATCAGGATTCCCCGCCGGCTGATCGCTTTTTTTCTTTTCATATAAATATTGCCCTGACGCATGAAAGAAATTCCCCGATATCGGATTTCACCGACCGCTCAGCCGCCGAACATCTCGCGCGGATCGAAGTTCACTTCGACATCCTTCCACGCCTCGTATTTCGCAGGCGGCAGGAAGCTGAACGGCGCGCATTTGCGGATCGCCCGCACCGCGCTTTCCGACGCCACCTGGAACACCGGCTGCGAGCTGCGATTGACCACGGTCGGATCGGTGATCAACGAACCGTCTTTCTTGAATTGAATGCGAACCGTCACGACGAGGTCGCGCGCGTCGCGCACGCCGACCGGCACGTCCCAGCAGTCGCGCAGGCGCGCGCGCAACGCGTCGAGCTCGTTCATCGACAGCGTCATCGCGGTGGCGCCGGGGGCACCGAGCGAGGGGGCGTCGTTGAGAATCGCGCCGAGCGCGGCCTGGCGCTGCGGCGCGCGCTTGTCGAGCAAGGCGAGACGGCTCTCGATCTTGGCCGGGTCGTATTTCTCCTGCTCGCGCTTCCTGGCTTCCTCGCGCTTCCTGGCCTCTTCCTTCTTCTTCGCCTCCTCGAGCTTCTTGGCTTCCAATTTTTTCTTGATCTCCTCGCGCTTGATCGCCTCCGCGATCGCGTCGACCGGCGGCGGCTCGGCCTTCTCCGGCTTGGCTTCGGCCTGCGCCGGCTTGGGCTCGGGCGGCTTGACTTCCGGCGGCTTGGGCGGCGGCGCCGTTTCGGCGGTCGCGAGGATTTCCGGCTTCTCGACGACTTTCGGCGTCGGGTCCTTCACGGGCTTCGCCTCGTCGGCGACCTTGTCGACGATCGGCTTGGGGGCGTCCGCCCGCGGCGCGGTCTTCGACCCCGCCATGATCTGGGAGAACTCGGCGTCGGAGATCATGTCGACCGCGACCGATTCCGCCGCCGCGAAGGGCTTGGAAGCGAACGTCACCAGCCCCCACACCAGCAGTGCGAGGTGCCCGACGGTCGATATTGTGAGGCTCGCCCTCATCCGCCTGCCCATCAGGAGCCCTGCTCGACCTCCGTGACCAGGCCGACGCGGCGGAAGCCGGCGGCCGTCAATTGCGCCATCACTTTCATGACCGAGCCGTAGTCGAGCTTGCGATCGCCGCGCACGAAGATGCGTTCGTCGAGGCCCGCGCGCTGCGCCGCGATCGCCTTGAGCTTGTCGACCAGTTGTCCGGCCGGGATCGGCTCCTTGGAGCTCTGCAGGAACACCTCGCCCTTCTGGTTGACCGAAAGCGTCAGCGGCTCCTGATCCTGGCTGATGCTCTTCGCCTTCGTCTGCGGCAGGTCGACTGGCACGCCGACCGTGAGCAACGGTGCCGACACCATGAAGATGATCAGCAAGACCAGCATGACGTCGACCATCGGCGTCACGTTGATCTCGCTCATCACCCCGTGGCGGCGATGTCGGCGCTTGCCGACCGCGTTGCCGACCGTCCCGCTCATCCCCATCCCAGGTCCCCCGCGCTCACCCGCGCTCGTCCATTTGCCGCGACAGGATCGCGGCGAATTCGTCGGCGAAGCCCTCCATCCGGTGGGCTTGTTTATTCACCTCGGACGCGAATTTATTGTAAAAAATGGTCGCCGGTATGGCCGCCATGAGGCCGATCGCGGTCGCAAACAGGGCCTCGGCGATGCCGGGTGCGACCACCGCCAGCGAGGTATTTTGCGA
>DATBBS010000645.1:0-6466 GCA_036270895.1 Xanthobacteraceae bacterium | reverse complement strand
GATGATGAAGCCCGCCACCTTGTTGCGGATCAGCACGGCGTCCCTGAGCGTGATGGCGTTCTGCACGCAATTGAGCCGCTCGGCCATCTTGAAATAGAGCGAGGACGCCGCGCCCCAGCGGATCGGCGACGCGATGATGATGGCGTCCGCCCAATGGACGATCGCCTCGTAGACGCGGTCCAGCTCGTCCTTCGGGTCCATCTGGGTGATCGAGCACGGCCACGTGCAGGCATGCGCCGCCTTGGAGTAATAGCCTTCGCAGGCGCGGAACTTCAGCTCGTTGAGACGGATCAGGCGGGTCTGCGCGCCCTCGGCGGCCGCCGCCTTCAGGGCGTGATCGAGCAGATGGTCCGAGCCCGAGAAGCGCGGATTGGCGGCGTCCATGGCGGTGGTCGAGATGCCGGCGACGCGCAGCGGCCCGGCCGCGCGCTTGACCTCGCGCGCCAGCGGATGCGGGTCATGCGGCTTCTTGGTGCGGCGCGTCGCGCCCGCAAGATCGACCAGCACGCGGCCGTTCTCGACCTTCACCGGATAGGCCGGGACGCAGTCCTCTTCGAAACCCGGCTCGCCCTTCCCGCTCGCGCGGTGAAACTTCCAGCCGTGCCACGGACAGATGATGTAGTCGCCGTCGAGCCGGCCTTCGCCGAGCGGCCCGCCCACGTGATTGCAAGCATTGGAGACCGCTCCGAATTTTCCGTTGCCGAACGACAGCGCGATGTCGCGGTCCTTTGCCTTGACGCGCCGCAGCGGCGTGGCGCTCAGCTCGGCGGCCGCCCCGACATCGACCCAGTTCTCAGCCATGACCCACGCTCCCGCTCACGCCTTCACGCCACCATGATCGCCGCCGGCGTTCCGGGCGGCAAGGGCGCCGGATCGACCTCGACCACGCCGC
Source organism: Xanthobacteraceae bacterium (assembly GCA_036270895.1). GTDB lineage: Bacteria > Pseudomonadota > Alphaproteobacteria > Rhizobiales > Xanthobacteraceae > JAVDCA01. The sequence goes on along the minus strand of DATBBS010000645.1, from coordinate 5,574 downwards.
CGGCGATGCGTACGCGATGGGTGACGAGCTTCTCGGTGAAGGGCGGCGGCGCGCAGCCGTCCGCCAGCCGGTACTGATAGCCGTGCCACGGACAGGTGATGCAGCCGTCGACGATGCGGCCCTCGCCGAGCGGGCCGTTCTGGTGGGCGCACAGATTGGTGACGGCGCCGATCTGGTGGCCGTCGCGGAAGACCGCGATGCGCTCGCCGCGCGGCGCGGCGACGATGCGGGCGCCCTTGTCGGGGATCGAGGAGGGCGGCCCGACCGTGAGCCAGCCGGTGCCTGCGGCGCCCGCCCCGACCGCGCGATCGACCTCGCGCTCGCGCCAGCCGGCGATCAGATGCAGCACCGCAACGCTTCCGAAGCCGCCAGCCAGCATGATCGGAATCCAGGGCGTGCGGTCGTCCTGCACGTGGCCGAGCGCCACATGCATCACGACCAGCCCATAGGCCGCATAGAGTCCCATGTGCAAGAACTTCCACACCCGCGGGGTGAGGAACATCAGCCAGAAATCGTGGCTGGTGGCGGCGAACAGAAACAGTATCAGCAAGGCGGCGAGGCCGAGCGCCTTGAACGGAAAGCCGATGAACTTGCCGTAGTCCGGCCATCGGGTGAGCTCGGCGCCGAGATTGGGCAAGGCATTCAGCGCCACATACCAGTCGAGCAGCAAGCCGAAATGTGTGGCGGCGACCAGGAAGGTCAGCACGCCGAAATGGCGGCGGTTATAGAGCAGCGGCAGGAAGCGGCGATCGAGCCGCGCCAGCGGTCCGATCGCCAGGATCACGGTCAGCATCAGGAACGCGCAGGTGCCGGTGGCGCGGATCCACAGGTCGATCGCCTCGGGCAGGTTTTTCGGCGGCCCGATCCGCCATGCAATAAGGCCGAAGCCCGCGATGTAGAGCGCCACGCAGGTTACGAGGATGCCGTCATAGACGAGCTTGTCGCGATTCCACTGCACCGCGCGAAAGCCGACGCTCATGCGGGCCGCTCCATCGGGGCGGCGCGCGGGATAGCGCGGGCCTGGCCGGGCTCCGGCGGCGGCCGCAGCCAGAGTGCCAGGACGAAGCCCGCCGCCACGACGAGCGCCAGGATCGGCCACAGCACGCGGTGGAGCGAGCGGTGCCGGCGCGTCATCGGGCGGCCCGCGCCTTGCGCCAGCGCATCAGGATGTAGGGCCACAACGCGACGGCGCCGGGCACGAACAGGATGCGAGCCCCGAGCGTCGCCGGCATCGGGGGATGCAGCACCTGCGAGAGGCCCACCGACACGAAGGCGATCGCGGTGACGACGCCCGCCAGGGCGTAGATCGCGAGGCCGTACAGGATCGCGGCAAGCATGCTCATGGGACCCCCGCCCGACAGGTTCGACCATAACCCAGCCGGAGACAAGGGAGATCGGCGAGAGTGGCACGCGTCCTCTGTACAGGCGAGCGAAAAAACGAACCGAACGCCGATCAAAGGAATCAGCATCGGTGCGCGCGCCGCTCAGGCGGCCGGACTCGCCTCGCGCACCGCCATCATGACTCCGCCGCCAAGCCCCGCCAGCACCGCCCACAGGGCATAGCGGAAATCCCCCGCCACGCCGACCGGGAAGAACGTCGCCGTGTAGACGACGGCCGATCCGCAGACGCCGATCACGAAGGCTCCCGACGCGGTGGCGCGGCGACGCCACGCGAGTCCGCACCACAGGATGCAGAGCGCGAGCCAGGTGCCGGCGCGAAACAGCGGCGTCGGCGCGAGCCGGTCATGCGTCGCCTTGAGCGCCATGAACCATGGATTGTCGGCGAACACGGTGCGGTCCGGATGCGCGATATCGACGGTCCACATGGTCAGGGTGTTGCCGAAGAGGAAATTCGCCGTGACCGCGGCGCGGTGCTCCAGATAGGCGAGCGGGTGCGTCGCGAGCGCGCGCAGCCACGCCTCGGTGAGCGCGGACGAGCCGAAGAGCTTTTCGGTTTCGAGCCTGGCCATCACGAAGCGGCAGGGGTCGCGGGTCCAGTAGATGTCCCAGTCGGTCGGCACATAGCAGCGATCGGCGAGCAGCGCGGTCTCCTCCGCCGTCCAGGTCACCGGAAACTGGTTGATCTTGGTGAAATGCGTGATGCCGCCGAGGTCGAAGACGAAGATCGCATGCAGCACGTTCTGGTGCCTGGCATGGAGCATGACGTAGTAGACGAGCGGCACCAGCAGCGCGAGCGCGATCAGCGCCGGGAGATAGAGTATCGCGGCGCGCTTGAGATCGAAGCGCGCCGGCCAGATCATATAGGCGGCGAGGATCGGCGCTGCGAACAGCCCGTTCGGCCGCAGCAGGAAGCCGAAGCCGAGCAGCGCCAGTGCGAGCGCGTGCGCGCCAAGGCGCCAGGCGTCAAATCGATCCCTGTTCCGCTCCGCCACCGCATAGGCGAGCGCGGCCGCGAGCAGCCAGCTCGCGGCGAGCAGGATGTCGCGCCAGATGATGCCGACGAACACGAAGGCGGGCGGCATCAACGCGAGCGCGACCGCCGCCGGCCCCAGCCAGGCCGATCTGCGCGCAAGCCCCAGCCCCAGGACCATGAAGGCGAGCCAGTAGAGCGTGGCGATGAGCAGGAACATGCTGCCGGCGCCGGGAGCGATCGGATCGATCACGCCCCATAGCGCGGTCATCAGCGGCGATTGCCAGTCGCCGGCCTGGCCGGTGGCGATGTCGGAATGCACGTACCAGGCGTCGTAGGTCATGACCCCCGGATAGAAGACGCGGCACGTGAGCGCGAAGCCGGCGGCCGCCATCGCGACGACGGGGAGCGCACGCCGCCAGATGGGGCTCACCGCTGCACCGCATAGATGTCACCCGAGTTGGCCGTGTCCGGCAGATCGCTCAGCCAGCGCCTGATCGCGTCCGCCGATTGCCAGGCGCCGTGCACCAGCGTCTGGCTCTCGCCCAGGGCGGCGTCGAAGCCGGTGAGCCCGAGCGCGACGCAGCGATCGAGCGCCGCGAGCGCGACCGCGCGCTGGATGGTGGTGAACTCGAAGGACAGCGCGGCGACCGGGAGCGTGAGACCGGCGAGCACCTGCGCCTCGAATCCCTCGACGTCGATCTTCACGAAGGCCGGTTGCCCGTGCCGCGCCACCATCGCGTCGAGCGTCGTCATCGCCACCGTGGCCCGCCCGCTCCAGGCCTGGCCGTGCCAGCCGGGCGCGCCTTGCGCCGCCGCGACGAAATCCTCGGATGCAGTCGACACCGTCGGGTTGTCGATGTTGAGCTTGAGCTCGACCGTGCCGGCAGCCTCCCCGAGCGCCACCGGCTCGATCACCACGCCACCGTCGCGGCCGTAGAGAAGCTTCAGGACGCGCACCAGCGCGGGCTGCGGCTCGATCGCGACCACGCGTGCGCCGAGCCGGCGAAAGGCCGCGATGCGATCGCCCACATGGGCGCCCGCGTCGAACACGAGATCGCCCGGCTTGATGAAGCCGGCATAGAGCCGGTCCATGGCGGCGCCGTGCCGGCGGTTGCCGTAATAGATGCAAAGCGACCGGGCGACGCCGCGGGCGGTTCTCAGCCGCTCGAGCAGTCCCACTGTCAAACCGCGGCCGACGACGTGGCCGACGTTGCGGGCGCCGCCGCGATCGCCGGCAACGCCAGCGCCTGCAATCCGACCGGCGCCGCGGTTTCCTCCGGCAGGCGGCCGATGCCGGCCCGCGCAAAAGCGGCGCCGACCGCCGGTCGGGCGGTGAGCACCGCGAGCGGGATCGACAACGCGAGCCCGGCCGCCAACGGCAACGCAAAAGGAATGGCGGCGGGATGCGCGAAAGCGAGCAGCGCGAGCGCTCCCGCGCCCACCGCGGTGTGCGGCCAGAGCGCGCGGCAGGCGAGGCGCAACGGCACCGCGTGGTCGTCGCGCATCTGGCTGCTCCAGCCGACCATGCGCGTGAACGGCATGCGGGCGAGAAACAGCGTGTGCCCGAACCACATGATGGGCGCGAGCAGAAGCGAGAAGACGGTCTCGGCGACGGCGTTCAGGATGAAACGCGGCGCGCCGCCGAAGGCCCAGCGTTCCTTCGGCCGCGTCAGCACGTCGATCGATGTCGCGAGCTTCGGCGACAGCCACATGATCAAGGTCGCGACGAAGAGCGCCATGCCGGCATCGGGACGGATGAAACCGGCGGGCGCGGTCGCGGCCGCCAGCGTGCCGACGACCAGAAGCCCGATCCAGGCGGGCGAGCCCAGGAACATCAGGATCGCGAAGGCGAGCTGAAAGCGGCTGACCGGCCTGATTCCGGGGAGGCCGAGCAGGTGCCAATACTGCATGTTGCCCTGGCACCAGCGCAGGTCGCGCCGGATGAATTCGAGCAGCGTCGCCGGATTCTCCTCGAAGCTCTGGTCCTCGAAGGGCAGCACCCGCACCTCGAAGCCGGCGCGCCGCATCAGCACCGCCTCGATCTGGTCGTGGCTGAGAATCTGGCCGCCGAGCGCGCCGGTGGCCGGCAGATCGGGCAGATCGCAATGCGCGATGAACGGGGCGAGCCGCAGCAGCGCGTTGTGGCCCCAATAGGGTCCGCAATCGGCCTGCCACCACGCGCTTCCGATCGTGTAGGAGCGCATGCCGAGCCGCATGCCGAACTGAAACAGCCGCGCGAAGGCGCTGGTCGACGGCAGCCCGACCACCAGGCTCTGCACGATCCCGAGCTTCGGATCGGATTGCATGATGCGCACCATGCGCAGCACCGCGTCGGCGGTCATGAAGCTGTCGGCGTCGAGCGTGAGCGCGAAGTCATGGTCGCCGCCCCAATGGGCGCAGAAGTCGCGGATGTTGCCGGCCTTGAACCCGGTGTTGGCGGCGCGGCGCCGATACACCACCGCGATGCGATCGCGCCATTCCGTCGCGAAATCGCACATCTGCGACTCTTCGGCCGCGGCCAGGGCCGGATCGGCGGTGTCGCTCAGCACGTAAAGGCGGAAGCGATCGCCGACGCCCGCACCCAGGAGGTCCGAGAGCAGGGGCGCAAGGTTGCGGATCACGCGACGCGGGGCTTCGTTGCGGATGCAGACCAGGATCGCGGTCTTCGACGCGATCGGCTCGTCGCCGCGGATGCGCGCTGCCGCCGGGAAGATCGCCGCCACGGGATCGCGGGCGAAGCGCATGACGCAAAACCCGATGGCCGAGATCGAGAAGCCGATCACCAGCCAGGGCAGCGCCACCGCATAGAGAGCCAGCAAGAGGAGATCGACCGCACCGAACCCGCCGGGCGACAAGGCCACCACGGCGAGCCCGAGCACCGCAAGGGTGGTGGCGGCCACCAGCCCACAGAACAGCGCGCGGCGGGCCGCGACCGGCAGCCCTGTCCGCAGCTTGGCGGTAACCATCGAACGATCGAACATCCCAGCCCCGGGTGTCTTTTCCGGAGGTCCAGGATATAGCCAACGGGTGGGGCTCAAGTCCAACCGGGATCAGATGGTGTCGTCGGAAACCGCGCAGGCACTGTGGTATGTGGCTCCCGGGCGGGCCGAGATCCGCCCGGAGGCGCTCGCCGCGCCCGGCCCCGGCGAGGTGCGGGTGCGGGCGCTGCATGGCGCGCTCAGCCGGGGCACCGAGCGGCT
>DATBBS010000644.1:0-5799 GCA_036270895.1 Xanthobacteraceae bacterium | reverse complement strand
GCGGCCCGCCTTGGCGATGACGCCGATATTCTCGTGGCCCATGATCACCGGGGCCTTGGTGGGCGGATGCTTGTAGAGCTTGACGTCGGTCCCGCAGATGCCGGCGACCTCCATCTTCATCAGGGCGGCGTCCTCCGCGATGTCGGGCATGGGAAATTCGCGGATCTCGGTCTTGCTCGGCGCCGTCCGCACGGCCGCCAGTACTTTTTCCGCCACTGCAAAAGCCTCCAAGGGGTCGCCACGGGCGCGCACTCTAGGGCGGGTCATCCGCCGGTCAAGCACGGTTTTGGCGGATTTGGGCCCGGAAAGTCGTGTATATATAGGGATGCGTGATCTAGACGGCGAATCCACACGCCGTGGAACCAACCCGACCGGGACGCAGCTCTATGTCCGATATGACCAAGGTTCTCAAAGACGCAATCGACACCGTTGCGACGCTGCCGGAAGCCGACCAGGACAAGATCGGCCAGGAAATTCTCGACCACGTCGAGAAAATCCGCGCGCTGCGGGCAGATTTGCAGGCCGGGATCGATTCCCTCGACGCTGGCAAGGGCCGAAAAATCGACATGAGCGAGGTCGTCGCGCGAGCGCGTGCCCGAAATGCCAAGGGTTAGGCTGCCGATATTCTGGTCGCCGAAGGCCGAGGAAGATCTCATAGAAATCTGGACTTACCTGTCGCGCGAGTCCGCGGACCAGGTTGCCGACGATCAACTGAATCATCTCGAGAGCGCGTGCGCAACGCTGGAAATTTTGCCTTACTCCGGGCGCCCGCGCGACAATCTGTTGCCGGGCGTGCGCTCGATGCTGGTTCACCCATATGTGGTTTTTTATCGGGTTCGAAATGAGGCCGTCGAAATCGTTCGCGTGATTCACGGCCGGCGCGATATTGGGGCCATCTTTGCGAAGGCTTCCAACACCCGATAGCGCGCTGTTGGAACCTGAACGAACGAAAGCTTGGCGCGCTTGGCGCAAGGATTGGGGTGTGACCGACTACGAAACCGCCCTTCAGCAGTGGCTCGCCGGCAAGGACGCCTCGGGCGAACGGGCAGCCATGCCGACATCCGCGCCCAACTCCGCCAAAACCGGATTCGCCAAAAAAGGCCCGGCGCACCACGCGGCGCTGGAGCGCGTGCGGGCCTGGACGCGGGCGCGCTTCGGGCTCCCGGCGGACGACGTGATCCTGGTGTCGGAGCTCGCCTGCGCGCTGCCCGGCTGCCCGCCGCTCGAGACCGTGGTGGCGTTCTGGACCGCGACCGACAAGCGGCATCACTTCAAGATCTTCAAGCCGGTCGCCGCGGTGGTGGCCGACGATCTTCCGCCCGCCTGGCTCAAGGAGGCGCTCGCGGTTCCCGAGGGGGGTGACTGCGAATGCTGCTGAGGTTGCGGCAAGCTGGCGCTTTCGCGCCGGCCTGCGGTGTTTAATACTCGGCAGACGCTCAGTTTCACGCCCCGTCCCCGGGACGATGTCAGGAGAATCCGATGAATGAAACCCCCGCAAGGCGCGTCATGCTCGGCGCGCTGGTCGCGTTGGCGGCGCTGCTCCACGGCACGCCTGTGCGGGCGGAAACCTATCCGTCGCGGCCCATCACGGTGATCGTCCCCTTCGCGGGCGGCAGCGCGAGCGACGTGGTGACGCGCATCATGCTCAACAAGATGAGCCAGTCGATGGGCCAGCCCATCGTGGTCGACAATCACCCCGGCGCCGGCGGCAACATCGGCACCGCCATGGGCGCCAAGGCGGCCCCGGACGGCTACACCTGGGTGGCGAGCGGCTCCGGCCCGATCGCCGCCAACAAGACGCTCTATCGCGAGCTCGGCTACGACCCGGAGAAGGATTTCGAGGCAGTCACGCCCTTCGCCTTCTTCACCATCGTGGTGGTGGCGAGCACGCAGCTGCCGGTGAAAACGCTGGGCGAGCTGATCGCCTACGCCAAGGCGCATCCGGGCGAGCTCAATTACGGCTCGGTCGGCGTCGGCAGCTCGCAGCATCTCGGCGGGGTCTATTTCGAGCAGGTCACCGGCACCAAGCTCACGCACGTGCCCTATCGCAACATCGCCCAATATGGGCCGGACATGATCGCCGGCGCCGTGCCGCTCGGCTTCCAGTGGCTGCCCAATGTGCTGGGCCCCCTCAACAGCGGCGGCGCCAGGCCGATCGCGGTCGCCGGCAAGAACCGTCTGCCCGCCCTGCCCAACACGCCGACGACGGCGGAAGCCGGGCTGCCGGAATACGAGGCCTCCGGCTGGTTCGCCATGCAGGTCCCGCGCGGCACGCCGAAGGACATCGTCGCGCGGATCAATCGCGAGATGGCGGCCGCGCTCGCCGACCCGACGGTGCGCGAGCGCTCCGAGCAGCAGGGCGCCGAGCCAAGGGTGATCTCACCCGAGGAGGCCACGAAATTCACGTCGACCGAAATCGTGAAGTGGCACGACATCATCCAGAAGGCCGGCATCCCGCAGATTCAGTAGATCGGTGCCGCGAGAGCTCGCTTCGTAGGTTGGGTTAGGGCGCCGATCGCAGATCGGCGCCCGTAACCCAACAATTCGCGGCACCGCCCATGTTGGGTTACGCGCTGGCGCGCTAACCCAACCTACGGGCGACGCGTTGGACCGAACGGCATCGTTGACAGCCCGCCAGACGAAGGCGGATCATCGCCGGCGACTTGCTCCATCAAAGGAGGCAGTGTCGTGAATATTCAGCGGAATTCGAGGAAGCCTCAGGTCGCGATCATGAACGCGGTCCACGACCTGCCGGTGCTGGTCGCTCGCGACGAAGGATTCTTCAAGGACGAGGGCCTGGACATCGAGTTCGTAACCACGCCCGGCATGGCCCAGGTCACCACGTCCCACCTGGTCAAGTTCGATTCCATCTTCGAGCGCCCGCTCGACTCGGTCTACAACGACGGCGGCATCGACCAGTACCGGATGTGCGAATGGGGCATCATGAAGCGCGCCGTCGAGGCCGACCACGCGGGATTGCGCGGGCGCAAGATCGTGGCGCTCGGCGCCGCGATGTCGTCCTTCGCCATCGCGGTGGCGGGCGACTCCGACGCCTATGAGCCCGAGATGCTCAAGGACCGGCCGATCGCGGTGACGCCGAACAACGGCTCCCACTTCACCACGCTGAAGATCATGGAAGGCTTCCTCGCGCCGGAGCACATCAAGACAACCCATGCGGGCTCGATGGCGAAGCGGATCGAGGCGCTGCGCCAAGGCAAGGTCGCCGCGGTGAGCCTGATGGAGCCCTGGATCAGCGTGGCGCAGAAGCAGGGCCTGCGCATCCTGGTCGAGTCGCACTCGACCCGCAGCGAGGCGGCCGGCGACGACCTCGACGGCCCGATGCTGGCGGCGATGTTCCGGGCGCAGGCGCGGGCCGTGAAGGCCCTCGAAAAGGACCCGACGCCCTATGTCCACTACCTCGTGGCCGAGACCGGCGGCCTGCTGGAGCCGCACGAGCTGCAGACCTGGCGCCTGCTGCACGCCGCGCCGCAGCCCTACACCCGCGAGCGCTTCGACGACACCTACAAGTGGACCGTAAAGTGGAACATGACGGTGCCCGGCGCAACCTACGAGAACACGGTCGACAACCGGGCGTGGGCGTAGGTGGCGTGGGTTGGGCGGGATCGTAGGTTGGGTTAGGGCGAAGCCCGCAACCCAACATTCCGCGCACGGCCCATGTTGGGTTACGCGCTGGCGCGCTAACCCAACCTACAAACCGGGCTCCACATGACTCTTGTCAGGTTTCCAAACAGCCCTTAGGAGAAAATCCACAGTCGGAAGTGTGCGCCGATCCCGGGCTTGCCCGCGATCGGCATTTTTATGCGCGCGCGGAGAGGATCATGCCGCAAGCCAATGCCAATGCGACCGAGCGCCCATTTTGGAAGCAGGGGAGGCCCCGCGCCCTGCAGATTCCCTGTTGTTTGCAGGAAATCCGTCCTTGGCGGCCTTTAAATACCACTCAGATCGGCGCGACGTTGAGCGTGCGGTTCTCGATCTCGCCGCGCAGCTGGGCGTAGATGCGGGGGTTGCGGGCGGAGAGGATCTGCAGCGCCGCCAGCACCGCGTTGGACGGCTCGAGCACCGTCATGACCGGTACGCTGCTGGGCGCGCGCAGCGACGACCACACGTCCTCGGGAAACTCCTTCACGCTCGCCGGCACGGTGATCACCGGGATCGTGGTGAGCGCCGAGAGGATCGGGCCGGCGCCGTTTGATCGCCCGATATAGGCGATCACGACCGAGTCCGGCACCTCCTGCACCATGCGGTGCAGCGTGGTTGCCGCCGCCACCGGCTCCTTGTGGGCCGAGCGGGTCACGATGGTCATCAGGTCGCCGAGATCGGCGAGCGCCGCCGAGAAGGCCTCGGTCTTGTCCTTGTCGGAACCGCGCCACAGGATGATGCGCTGGCGCGGCACGCGGAAATGCCCGGTGGTGTCGGCGACGCGGCGGTATTTTTCGGCCACGTCGTCGAGCGCGCCGCCGTCGCGGTAGACCTGCTTGTCGATATAGGCGCCGTTCTCCAGCACCCGCCAGGAGTCGTTGTCGATCACGTCGGCCAGGAGCAGGCGTCCCTTGGTGTCGAAGCCGAACTCGACCTTGAGGTCGACCAGCGTGCCGCCCGCGAGCTGCCAGGACTTTTCCAGTGCCAGGAAGGCGTGGCGCGCGATGCGCCCCATCTCGGGGAAGATCTTCCACTCGTCGGGACGGCTGAAGACGTCGGAAGCGGGCAGCACCAGGAAGGGCTCCTGCCCGTGCATCGGCTTCGCCGGATTGAACAGCCGGATGTCGGCATCGCCGTCCGTGTAGTTCATTAGCGGGTCGTCGGCGACGAGCGGCTTGCCCTTCCAGTTCTTGTCCTTGGTCTTGAGGAAGAACTCGACGATCAGTCGGGGAAAGAGCTGGCCCTTGGCGAAATGCGGATTGCGCTTGAGATAGGAGCCGTGCGCCTCGCGCCGGACCACCACCTCATAGGGGAGCATCGTGCAGCCCGGGGCCACGAAGGACAGCGCGCTGTCCTGTTCCTCGAAGGCGACCGGCAGCCCGCAGGCTTTCAGCAGCCGGAACACGTTGCAGGTGGTCGCGGTCGCGAGCCGGCCCTTGCCCGGGATGACGTCATGCTTGGCGCCGTCGCCGGCCGTGATGTCGTCCTTCGCCATCACCGTCACCAGGTCGGGGTTGCCGGCGATGCGGTGGATCTTCTTGGTCTTGCCCTCGGTGACGAGGGCACCGAGCTTGTGTTTGGGGCTTTCGGCCGTTCGGGCGTCCACGGGTGGTTCCTGTATCTGGCTCACGTTGGTCGCGTCGACGCCTGGGTCGCGCGCGATGATTCATGGATAGACTACTACCTGGGGGAAATGGGTGCCACTTGCAAGCGGGCCGACCGGGCTATTTGGCTCCCGCCGTGGCCTTGTGGAGGAACTCCAGCAGCCGCCCCGGCGTGGTCTCCTCGGTCTGGCCCGCGACCGGCACGTCCCAGTATTCGGACCCCGGCAGGCACTCCTCCAGATAGCGCGCCGCCGAGGTGGCGTGGGAGGCGTCGCGGCCCGGAACCACCAGGGCCGGGATGTCGAGCCGCAGCAGGTCCTCGGGCTCGGCCCCCGGCGCGGTGTCGCGGTCGAACAGGGTGCGGCCCATGGCGGTGACTAATCCTCTTCTGGCTCCGGACCGTTATCATCGATTTCCTTTGCTTTTGTGGCTCCCGCGGCAGGGTCCGGCGTGACGCGATGTGCAATCAGTTTTCGTCTCTCGACGGGCAGTTGACTTGGCGGGATCGGAACGTTGCCCTCCATCTCCTCGGTGT